>JBAQJG010000637.1:0-4027 GCA_049300145.1 Chthoniobacterales bacterium
CATCATCCCTATGCGCTGCGCGCGAATGGATCGCCCGATTCTGTGCAACGTTTGACGCAGAGAGATTTGCTCGATTTTCGGGATCGTTATCTTGTGGCGAAAAATGGCGTTATTTCCGTTTTTGGAGATGTGAAAGCCGCGGAAGTGAAACAACTCTTCGAACAGACCCTCGGCGAGTTGAGGTCAGGCGCGCTTGCCTTAACGGACGCCCATCCGGCGGCACCGTTGCGCCAGATAACAAATGTCGAGAGACAAAAAGAGAAAGCGCAAGGCGTGATCATGGTCGGATATCGCGGAGTGGACATGTTCAGTCCGGATCGGTATGCGCTCGAACTCATCGACGAAGCGAGCAGCGATCTCGGCTCGCGGTTTTTCATCCGCATCCGCGAACAGATGGGATTGGCGTATTACGTCGGCGCCAGTCAGATGCAGGGACTTGTGCCCGGGCTCTTCGCTTTCTATCTCGGGACTGATCCGCAAAAGATCGAGCCAGTAAAAACTGCGCTGCTCGATGAGATTCGAAAACTCGCAAGCGAAGGTCTCACGAGTGAAGAACTGGCCCGGGCCAAGAAAAAGTTGATCGGCCAGCAGCAAATTGCGAATCAAAGCAATGACTCATTCGGTCACCAGTCCGCGCTCGATGAGCTTTACGGGCTCGGCTTCAATCATTACAAGTCTCTCGAACACGATGTGGAAGCGGTTACGCTCGAAGACATCAAGCGAATGGCCGGAAAATATTTTCACGATCAGCCTTATGTTTTGGCAACCGTGCGACCGCCAGATCACGCCGCGGCCGCGAAAAAGAATTGAGCCATGGCTGAAGTCCAGACCAGCACACAAAGCGGCGAGCTTTCCCAGCGGTTCATCGAGTTTGTAATGATGCACGCGCAGAATGCTGCGCTTTTTCTCGGACAAATTCCAAACCCGAAAACCGGGGAAGGGGAAGTGAACCTCGAGCTGGCCAAGATGTTCATCGATCAGCTCGCCATGATTCAGGAAAAGACGCGCGGCAACCTGACCAATGAGGAGACAACAGTGTTGCGCAACGCCCTTTCAAATTTGCAGATGGCATATGTCGAGGTGGCGCGGCAGGCGCCCAAAGGTGGCGCCCAACCCGCTCCACCACCACCGCCGCCATCCGCACCTTCTTCCACAATGCCTGAAGAGAAACCGAAAGCTTCCGAGCCAATTTCATCTCCCGCTCCGAGCGAGTCCGAATCGAAGAAGAAGTTCACGAAAAGCTACGGCCCGTAACTGTAGCGGCGGTCTTATGACCGCCAGCCAGTCAGTGCATCGCGCGCAGAGCGCCGTTACATAAATGCACGCGTCCGGAAAAAAAATCCGTCAAGAGAAAAGGAAGATTGATTCACTCGGCTCCCGGCGCGTGAACCATCGCGGGCTTTCCCGTCCGCGTCGCTCGGCTCCCGGCGGCTCCGTTGCCGATTTAAAGATCGTTGGCGATTCGATCGACGCTGCTGAAGAAGCCGGTTGCGCTATGTGAGGGACGATGAGCCCGGTTACACGCGGAGAGCAAAAGATGGCGATTTCGAATACTTGGACACGGAAGGAAAGTTGATCCGCGACGAGCAACGGCTTTTGCGCGTCAAACGTCTAGCCATTTCCGCCCGCTTACACCAGCGTTTGGATTTGTCCGTCGCCCAACGGTCACATTCAGGCGACGGGGCGCGATGCCCGTGGGCGCAAGCAATACCGTTATCACGAACGCTGGCGCGAAGTGCGGGACGAAAACAAATACGATCGCATGATCGCTTTCGGTAACGAGCTTCCGAAAATCCGCAGGCTCGTGAACAAAGATCTCGCTCTGCCCGGCCTGCCGCGAAACAAAGCGCTGGCGACCGTGGTGCAATTGCTCGAGCGAACATTCATTCGCGTTGGCAACGAAGCGTATGCGCGCGAGAACAAGTCTTTCGGCCTAACGACCATGCAAGATCGACATGTGGACGTGAAGGGATCGCAGTTGCGGTTTCGTTTCCGCGACGAGCGCGGGATCAAACATCAGATCGATCTAACCGACCGGCGGATGGCGAAGATCGTCTCAAAGTTCCAGGATTTGCCGGCCAGGAATTGTTTCAATATATCGATGATGAGGGTGAAGTGCGCGACATTACTTCGCAGGATGTGAACGATTACTTGCGCGAGGTGACCGGCCAGGATTTCACCGCCAAAGATTTTCGCACCTGGGCAGGAACGGTGCTGGCGGCGATGACGCTGAGTGTCCTCGATCCATTTGAAACAAAGAAAGAGGCCAGGGCCAACATTAAAGACGCGATCGGCATTGTTTCAAAACTGCTTGGCAACACTCCCGTGATTTGCCGAAAATGTTATGTTCATCCGGCCATTCTCGAAGCTTATCTGGATGGGAATTCGATCGAAGGATTGAAGAAGAAAGCCGAAGAAGCCGTTACACAAAGGCGTTGTGACTTACGATTCGGTGAGATGGCGGTCTTGAAGTTTTTGCAAGCGCGCCTGGCCAGAAATGCAGCCTGAGCCTCGGCTGAGGCTGCGTTATTCGCGGCTTGCTCGCCGCGCCGGCGTAGGTGTGGGTTTGGTCTTTGCGCTCTTGCGGACGGTGACTGTTTGTTCCCCGGCGATCTGTGATTGTTCCTTCTCGGGATATTTTTTCGTGGTTGGCCAAATGAGACGCCACGGCTGCGTCTTCACAGTTTCGGTGAATTCCTTGATGTTGCGGCCCGCTGGGCCGAGGTCGTTGACGGTCGATTTCAATTTTTCAGACGAATTGCGAAGGTTCTGGAGCGAGATTTCAATGTTGTTGTTGGCCGAAAGGTCGTGGCTGACTTTCTCGATGTTCTTGAGCGAAACCGAGAGGGAGCTGTCGGGCGCGGTGAGATCAACAAGATGCTCCCCGAAAGTTTTGAACTGGCCGATGGCGAGAGTGAGGTCGGAATTTTCATCCGTAAGCTGATTGAGATTTTGTGCGGTGGTCTCTAGTTCTTTCATAGTGGCGGTGGCTTCTCTCGCCACCGGCTGTATGATCTCGAGCACCTTGGCGGCAGCTTCACCAAAATCGGGAACGCGTTCCCCGGCGAACATCTCGCCATTTTTTGCGCGACCCGAGGCATCGGTTCCTTGCGAGAAGTCGATCGCCATCTCACCGAGCAAGCCGAGCGTAAACAACCGCGGCTTGGCGTCGCGATAAACCTTTGCGTTTTTGTCCACCTGCACATCGATGCGGGCCTCGAATTTCGGCTTGCCGTCTGAAGGCGTGGGCGTCGCGTTGGGATCGGACGGATGCATTGCCGCGGCCGCTTCTTGTGCACGCTGGTCCTCTTCGCGCGAAACTGGCGAATACAATCTTTCGACTTGTCCAATCTTGCGACCAGCCAACAGAATCGGTGCACCAAGTTTGATTCCGGCCGCGTTGTCGAAGTAAATCTTGTAGGTCACGAGCGGGCGGAAAAGCCCGGGCGCTCCGAGCAGGATGAGAACGCCTGTAATCACTGCCACCGTGCCGACGACGAGGAGGCCCGTTAAAATTTCATTTCTTTGCAATTGCATCTTCGCTCTCTTTTAGAATGGGGCCTTCGGTGCTTCCGCTCAAGAATTGAGCGACCACCGGATTCTTCGACTGCTTGAATCGCTCGGACTCGGCCTCTTCAATGATCTTTCCTTGATAGAGCATAGCCATGCGCGTGCCGATGCGAAAGGCGCTGTCCATTTCATGTGTCACGATGATCGATGTCACTTTGGATTTTTCGCTCAGGCTGATGATCAATTCATCGATCACCGAGCCAATGACTGGATCGAGACCAGCCGTCGGCTCGTCAAAGAGAATCAATTCCGGCTCCAGTACCAGCGCCCGTGCCACGCTCACGCGTTTTTTCATGCCGCCGCTGAGTTCGGAAGGCATCAGGTCTTTTGACTTGCTCATTCCCACCAGATCGAGTTTTTCACCGACAATCTCATCGATCTCCTTGCGCGATTTGGTGGTCAGTTCTTCCAGTGGCAGCGCTACGTTATCGCGCACGTTCCGCGAGCTGAGCAGGGC
>JBAQJG010000638.1:0-9989 GCA_049300145.1 Chthoniobacterales bacterium
TGTTTCAGAATTCAGCGCATACAACTTTCCGTCGTAGCTGGTGGCGTAGACAACACCGTCCGCCACTGCTGGCGTCGAAGAGACGGCGCCTTTTGTCGCGTATTTCCATATCTGCCGCCCCAATTCCGCATCGACCGCGTAGATGTTGCCGTCATCGCTACCGAAATAAATCGTTTTGCCCTGAATAACCGGCGAAGAAACAATTCGATTTCCCGTTCCGAACTTCCATTTGACGCGATGGAATTGGCGCGGCTCCGGCCCGGAGTAAAGCCCCGAATGGTTTGGGTCGCCGCGAAACATCGATTGCGCCTGACAGAATGTCCCGATCGATAAGCTCAAAAATAGAATGGTTGCCTTCACAGGGTTATTTCGCGCGCTGTAGAACCAACGGGATTTCGATGGCCCTCTGACTGAACGTCCCCTTTATCTCGCCGCTTTCCTGATTGAAACGGCCCTCGTAGCTGATGCCGGTCTCGTGGGAATCGATCGTTAGTAACGTGCCCTCCTGCCGCACCAGATCGACAGGGAGAGTTGTTGTCTTTCGGCCAACGACCACAAAATCTGCCGCAGCTCCCTCGCTGCCGCGATTGACGACCTTAATGGTGACCTTTCTCGGATAGCCAGACAATTCATACTGACCTTTCCATTGGCCTTCGATCTCCTTGCTCACCGCCGTGCTCCGCAAGGGCAACTCGACTTGTGGCGGCCCCGTCTTTTTTAAAACGAAACGGGCCGTATTGCCCGCTTGCGCAAAGTCGCCTGTCAAAGTTCCATCCGCCGCAACATGGCCTTTCAACACGGCCTGGAGTCCTCGACCGGTCGCGATCGCAAAAGATACTTCGGAACCTTTCACTGCGAGGTCGTTGACCGCTTTGCCTTTCACATCGAATCCTGGGATAATGACTGAGCCTGTCCAGGCTCCGTTTTCGGTCTGCGCAAGATCGACAATGAGTGTCAGCTCTCGATCCGGAATCTGGACCGATCCTTCCCACCGGCCTGAGGCTGATTCGTCAGCGCGACAAACCATTACGGAAGCGAGGAGAAGGGCAGCGGCGGCAAGCCCTAGAATTGATTGCTTCATGTGATCACTGCCTTTCCTCGAAGTCTTTCGTTCTGTTCGGAATATCCGATATGACATTTATCCTACACTTTCCGGCCTGGTTAGAAAAGCGTGCTCGGGGCATGAGGCAAGAAGTTTAAGCAGCCGAAAGTGTCGGATTGCTGTCATTGCGGCTGGCTGCATACAAAAGATACACTCCCGAACTCGCAATCTAGCTTGCTACTCTTTATGAAAGTTTTTAACATCGTTTGTTTCCTAGTTTTGGTCGGCTTTGCTTGCCCAAACTCGGTAGTTCCTCAATCGAGTGGCAAAGAGCTAACAAGTCCTAATGCGCAGCCATTACCGGAGCTCCTTTCGCGAGAGAAGGAAGTTGCGCTAGCGCTGAGTGCTGCGCCCGAACATTTGCGCCAAGGCGCAGCCGTATATGCGTTGGAGCGAAATGGTTTTGTCAAAGTGCGGGATGGCTCAAACGGCTTCACCTGCATAGTCAACCGCGACCATCCCTTGAATCAGAAGCCGGTTTGTTTCGATGCCGAAGGCACCGCGACAATCCTGCCAAAAATTCTGCGTGTCGGCGAATTGCTTATGCAGGGTAAGCCAATGTCTGAGATCGACGCTGAAATCGCGGAAGGATTTCGCACCGGGAAATACATCTCGCCGCGGCGCGCCGGCGTTGCCTACATGTTTTCCGGCGACATTCGCAACTTCAATCCGCGCACTGGGAAAGTGGAGTCGTTTCCGCCTCACGTAATGTTCTACGCGCCGAACCTGACAAACGCCGACCTTGGCATCACGCCGGAGGCGCTGGCGAAAGATCCTTCATTACCGTTCGTTGCTTATCAAGGGCCGCACGGCTTTATCATTGTGGTAAACAATGACGCTAAGCAAATGCACATGGACCATAAATCAAAAATCCAAAATGACGTGCCCCCAAGAAATCCATGGTCTTCGGAGAAAAACTGAACGCTTGGCAACGCGGCGGTCATCAGCCTGAAGTGTCGGATAGCTGTCATTGCTGCTCGATTCAACTGCAGCGTATAACCCAGAAAATGAAATCAACCCAGAAAATGAAATCGGTGGGAATCCTCTGTATCCTTATTCTCGCCGCATTGTTTTGGACAAGGCCGCCAGCGCACGCTGACGAGGCTGACTATCAGAGGATTCGCCAGCAAATGAGCAAGCTAGCTCCACTAGTCGGGAAGTGGAATGTAGCGGCGACCTTCCACCGCAAGGACGGCGTGACAGAGCAGGTCGGAACGTGGTCTGTCTCCTCCATTCTTGACGATACATATCTCGAGTTTCAAACAGAACGTCACACTAAGGACACTGCAAATAGAAGCGCCAAAGTCTTCTGGTACATCACATTCAACCCCAAAACGAATCTATATGAAATAACCTATTTTTACAACCGATGGGCTTCCCAGCGGGTCACCGAAACAGGAGAGTACGATGATCCGGCGCGTGAATTCAAAACCAGAGGTTATATTCCCCTTGAGGATGGCATCAATGATGAAACGGTGCGAGCCATTTTCAGTCTGAAGGACCCGAATAAAATTGTTTATACGCACTACAGTATGAGAAGCCCAGCTGAAACATGTCAAAGGATAGACTTGGAGATGGTCCTCACACACATCCAATAATCCGCCGGCATTCTCTATTGACACACATACTAGATGCCGTCCCTGCCGAACTCCATCGCTCGAACACCACAGCCACCTTACTATGCGGTAATCTTTACTTCGCAGCGAACAGAGGGCGATCGAGGTTACGGGCGCATGGCGGATCGCATGGTTGAGTTGGCGCGAGCGCAGCCCGGTTTTCTTGGCGTAGAGAGCGTGCACGGTGCAGATGGCCTGGGCATCACGGTTTCCTATTGGGCCAGCAAGGAGGCGATTGTTGCCTGGAAGAGGCACGCTGACCATCAAATGGCCCAGTGTGCTGGCCAGCGCAGTTGGTACGCTGACTATCAGGTCCGGGTTGCTTCGGTCGAACGAGACTACGGCAAATGACGGAGCTACGACTGCGGCGCTGCCGGTGACGCTAGCGCTTCGATCCACCCCGTTTTACCTACTCAAGCGCTTGAATATTTCGTCTTATCATTTCAAGATTAAACTTAGTGACGTAAACTGAGCCTATGCGAAACGAAAATCCTTGGATAGACATTTGCCCGGGAATCAAACGCCAGACGGTGACGAGTGGAAAGACGATGTATCAAATGCTCGCGCGCCTCGAGGCCGGCAGCACAATGCCGGAGCATCGACATCCCGAAGAGCAGATCGTCCACATTCTTGAAGGCCGGATGAGATTAATTGTCGATGGAACGCCACACGAACTCGTGACTGGCGATTCATTTTACCTAGCGAGCAATGTGCCGCACGGCGTTGAAACGATCGAGGAGACGCGCGTGCTCGATACTTTCAGTCCGCCGCGCGACGAATACTTAGCCATCGACGAAGCAAATCGCAGAAGCACCGCGCGCTAAATTCTCAGATGCCGACATTGTTCGGGTCGGAGGTTGCTACGTCCCTATATGTTGATTCCTATGCGTGGTTAGTTACGAGGCGGGCATCGTAAGACACTGATCGGACCGTATTTAATTGAGGCACCCAAGACCGACCTCGGAGCCGAGGCCGCTCCAAACCATGTGATGATAGAGATCATCCATGCGTGCTGGCGATTCGCGCATGCCGTGATGAATCCACCACGAGAGCAGTGACAGCAGACTGCCCGCGAGGGCATGCGCCACCGCAGCACGGCGCTCCGGAGTGATTGCACGAGCCCGTGCCAACCCTGCCAGTCGCTGGTCGATCGCTCTGCCAAAATGCCCCTCGCTTAGCTCAAAAACATCGTGCATCCGGCCTGAAGCGACCATCACCGTATAGAATTGGCGCGTGTCAGCAATATGGCCGAATAGTTCGCGCACCGGCGCTATGCGATCCGACGACTCCTTCCGCCGTAACAGCATTGTGGCCATCCCCTCTAAGAACTCGTCAACATCGCTGAGGAACAGGTCCTCCTTGTTGCGGTAGTGCATGTAGAAGGTCGAGCGACTGACCTTTGCCCGATGCAGTACGTCCTGCACCGTGATTGTCTCGTAAGGTTTCTCCAAGAGTAGCTTTAGGAGCGCGTCGCCGAGCCGGTCGCGCGTACGCCGAACCCGTTGATCGATTTTCCGTTTCAAAATACTCACGTTTCTGGACACGGAGCACCTCTATGTTCGGTTTCGCGTCTCTCGCAATGGACAAGTTAATTTTCGGTGTTCAAGCTCCAGGCATGAAAGATAATCGAATGGGCGGCATAGCACTAATAGTTGGAACAATCGGCGGCGTCATCACTTTACTTATTCACCCCTCTGGTCACGATCTCTTCGCACCAGACCATTTCGCCCGCACAGCGTACCTGCTGGTCGTCGCGCATGCGCTCGCCATCGTCAGTGTGGCAGCCTTGTTCCTCGGCGCGCTTGCAATCGCGCGCCACCTGGCTTCGCCTGACCGCCTCGCGATTGCTGCGCTCGTGGTATTTGGATTCGCGTGTACAGCGGTGATATCCTCTGCCACCGTCGATGGTTTCGTCGGGCCGGCTGTTTTGCGTAAAGTTATTTTTGAGCCGCCCCAAGTGAGTGAGCAGTGGCGTGTCCTCCTCGCCTATAACGATCTGCTTAATCAGGCATTCGCTGAAATCTTCGTCGTGGCTTGGGCAATGGCGATTGTGCTCTGGTCGGTTTCAATTGTGAAAAGCCGGTTGCTTTGTCCGGCCGCAGGAATCTATGGCCTTTTCGTGGGAGCGGCGAGCGTTATCGCAGTTGTGGCCGGAGTCTCAGGACACGCCGATGCGATACACCTGATAATGTTAGGTCAGATAATATGGTTCCCTATTGTCGGCATTCTAATGTGGCGATTAAAGGAGAGTTGAGGCATCTTCTGCGTGAGTTCGTGATTGCCGTCTCTTATGGAATAGTGACCTGAGCGGATAATCTCGCGGCCTAGATAGGAAAGCGATCCCATTAAGGGGACTTTGGAACTACACTCTCGGACAAAGTGTCGCCCGCGGTGGCGCTAGACTGAATAGCACATTATGCTTATAACAGCGTGGACCTCCACCTTAGCCCCAACTGTATTATTACTCAGAGCTGGGCTTGTGCCGCCTTGGTTATTCTTTCCGCCACCGCAGTTTGCGAAGCCAGTGACCAGTTCCCGCTCCAGATCCTCTGCACTCGACGGCTTGGCGATATAAACCTGATCACGTTGGCAGCGCCGAATTGATCCTACTCAAGCGAGATGAAGGAACTGTTACCATTTTCGAGTTCACCGGAGAATACGAAATGAAGCGAACGACAAGGTTTGTCCCAACTGAGCGAACGACGTTAAAACGGTTAGCTGGGCGAGCGACCTACGAACGCGATACCATTTACCAGATTCTGGATGAAGGGTTCGTCTGCCATGTAGGCTTTATCGCTAATGGTCAGCCAATCGTAATTCCCACAGCATACGGACGAGCTGAGGACATACTGTATATTCACGGGTCAGTAGCGAGCCGAATGCTGCGCGCCTTAGCGGACGGCATTCAGGTATGTGTCACGGTGACTCTTGTCGATGGCCTTGTGCTTGCCCGCTCCGCGTTTCATCACTCGATGAACTACAGGTCCGTCGTGGTGTTCGGGACAGCCTACGCCGTTGAGGATGCGATAGAAAAGACAAGAGCGCTCCTCACATTCTCCGAGCACATTATCCCCGGACGTTGGGCGGAAGTCCGCGAGCCTAGTGAGGACGAGCTCAAAAAGACTCTTGTGCTGCGGATTCCACTAACAGAAGCCTCAGCAAAAGTCCGTAGTGGTCCGCCGATTGACGAGGAAGCCGATTATACGCTGCCGGTATGGGCTGGCGAACTGCCGCTTCGATTGGTTACCGGCGAGCCGATTAGTGATCCTCGACTACCACGGCACCTACAAACACCCGTTTATGTACGGAACTACCAGGTTCAACGCCGTGGCACAAAGCCATCGTGATGGATTGGCGACTGCGATTGGCAGGAGAGGATGACATCCCGGCGTTGGAGGCACTCATCCCGATTTCCGTTGGAGCGCTTCAGACTATCCATTACTCGCCAGCCCAGATGGAAGCGGCGCTGGGAACCGTGTTTGGTGTGGATAGGCAGCTAATTCGTGATGGGACGTATTTCGTCGTTGAGTGTGACGGTCAAATTGTTGGCTGCGGGGGTTGGAGCAAGCGCAACTCACTTTTTGGAGGCGACAGTGGACGATCGAGCGAGGATGCCTTACTCAACCCCGCACGCGATTCAGCTCGCATAAGAGCTTTCTTCGTCCATCCGGAATGGGCACGTCGCGGGATTGGCCGTGGCATCTTGGCCGAGTGCGAATCGGCGATTCAGGCCGCGGGTTTCCATTCCGCTGAGCTCGTGGCCACGCTCGCAGGCGAGCCGTTTTACGCCGCCTTTGACTATTCTTCCGCCGAGCGATACGAAATTCGAATGTCGGCCGATCTTACTTTGCCGGTCGTCCACATGACGAAGCACTTCGATATTGTCCAGCCAATGAACGAAAATCTAAAAAGCTGTCCTGACACTGGGTTTCGCAACTCTGGAACAGGAAAGTAATATCGTGAACATCGAAGATTGTACAAACGTGTACCTTCACGGAGTATTTGAGTACCTTCCTGAATGTCCAATGTCCCAAATGCATCTCGGATCGTTCGGTCGCACCGGGTACTTAATCATATAGTTTGCCCTCTGGGTCTCAGCAACTGCACGTCGGGGCGAATCGGCCGGTCAACGCCGGGCCGAAAGTGGCTTAAGCCCATCGACAATTTTCACAAACCGCGCATCGCCGCGAAGCGCCGCCCAGGCGGGATCGAACTTGAGTTGCCCGTAATCGGGCCCGCCAGGCGTCTTGGCCAGATAAGCTAATTGTTCGATCGCCGGATCGTTCTCGCCCAGCCAAGCGTAAGCCATGGCCAGACGGGTCAACGCCACGGGACCATCCACTGCATCCTTGCTGATCGGCCGGAGCTCAACCGCGCGGTGTCCTTCGGACAGAGCTTCTTCCTTTCGCCCCAACCCGGCATTGATCACACATAGGATTCCACGCAGAAGCCCGTTGTCCGGATCATCGCGCAGCTTTTGTCCAATTTCGTCGCGAGCAATGTTGAAAGCCGCGATTGCTTGCGACCGATCAGCCCGAGCGCGAGAGATCAGGCCGGCAAAAAAACTGCGTGGCAGTAATGAACCGGTGCCGTCAATCAATCCATCATGTTTGCACGCCTCCAACGCGGCTTGCGCCGCTTCGGTGTTTCCTTTATACAGGAACAGGCTTATCCGCGCGGCGGTAGCTGACCCATCGGGATCATAGGCGGCCGGGAGTTGATCGAAGAGCTGATGGGCCTTCGGCAGGTTACCTTTTTCCAATTCCGTCTCCGCCCGAAGCAGTTGCCAATAGTTGGTTTGGGCCGGATTGATTGCGATCGCGCGGTCAAACAATTGTTCCTTGTCATCGTAGCGGCGCAGGAGGTCGTACAGAACGGAAAGATCGCCCAAGACTTTAAGATTTCGCGGATCGAGTTCGGCCGCACGCCTGAGGTTCCGCAAACTGTCGTCCCATTTTCCCTCGCGCCGGTCAATATATCCGGTGAGCGAATAGACCTGGGCATTATTGGGTAAGGTGCGCTGAGCAATTGCCAGGTGCTGGCGAGCCTGTGCGTAGTCGCGATAGCCATGATAAGACACGAGCGCCTGGCTCAAGTGCGCTTCGCCCAGATCAGGCGCGAGTTGAAGCGCTTGGCGGACGCAGGACTTGGCCAGTTCCAATCGCGCAGCGGTATGATCGAAGTCGAACCAGTACAAATTATCATGTGCAATAGCGGCCCAGCAGTAAGCGAGGGCAAACCGGCCGTCCCGAGCGATGGCCTCGTCAAGGAGGCGAATCGCTCGGAGAAGACTCTCTTTCTGGTTAGGCGTATCTGGTGCGGTCGTGATCAGTTCTTTCGCCTGGAGAAAGAGATCGAATGCTTCCAAGTTGCTGGTTGGGCGCACGGAGATGGCTGCTTTTTCCGCCGGGGAGAGAGCAGCCCGCAGTTGGGTGGCAATATTTTCCGCCACCTCACTTTGAATCGCGAACAAATCCGATGTCTTCCGATCGTAGTGCTCGGCCCAGAGATGCGTGTCAGTGCGAGCGTCGATCAATTGCGCGGTGACGCGAATTTCATCTCCTGTGCGGCGGACGCTCCCTTCTAGGACACTCGCCACATTTAGCTCGCGGGCAATTTGCGGAAGATTGCGTTTGTTTTCGCGGTAGCGCATGACCGAACTGCGGCTGATAACCTTAAGATCGGAGATTTTGGAAAGCGCTGTCAGAATGTCATCCTGGATGCCGTCCGCAAAGTAACTGTCTTGTTTATCGTCGCTGAAGTTGTCAAACGGTAATACCGCGAGGCTCTTCGCATCCGAGAGATCGCGGCCGATGCCCCCTGGCACCCAGGCCGCACGATAAAGAAACCACCCAAAAGCGGCGAGAACGACCGCAAGGATGAATATCCCGGTGCACCAAAGTGCCTTTACACCACGACGGCTGGAGCGCCGGCGGCGGAACTGCTGCATTCGGCTGGGCACCGTTGAGTTCCCAAAGCCCTCGCCATGAAGATTGACAACAGACATGACCTCCCCGTGCTTCATTTCGATTTGGCCCAAGTCGTGTAGCTTGGGCTGCCACTGCGCGTAGTGCGACAGGTCTTCGGCGACCCGTTTTGAAAGCAGAATATGCCCAGCATCTGCGCAATCCATAATACGGCGGGCAATATTGATTCCGGCCCCGGCGACGCTTGGCCGGTCATTAACGTCGGGCACCGGATTGACCGGCCCGCTATGAATTCCCATTCGAACATGAATGTCCGGATGGCCACGCAGGGCTTCGCATATTTCGAGGGCGCATTGCACCGGCGCCTCCGGTGTGTTGAAAAACACCAAAGCCATGCCGTCTCCCGTTGGGATACGGATTAATCTCCCCGCCGCTTCGGCCGACCGAAAATGGGGTGTTTCTCTAACGAGTTGATTTAGCTCGGCCACGATGGCCGCCTGCTCATTGATCAATCGCGTGGAATACGCCACGACGTCGATGAACAGAACATGGGCAATCTCCAGTTCGGCTTTCGGTTGAAGATCATTAGCCATCGCGGCGCGGCCCAGTTAGCAAATCACCTGGCGCCAATCATTTCGAATATCAGCTAGCACGGTCCAAGGGAAACATTGAACAATCGATCGTAGATGCTCCGATGGCATCGGCCAAGCCCCCTTTCGCTGCGATTGGGCCTCTGCCCTTACTGCCTCGGGCCGCTGTCGCCAAACTTCTTGCCCTTACGCCGCTTGGTTTGACCGCCGCTCTTTTTCGTCTTGCTCTTCTTTTTCTTTGTCATAACCGATGTACCTCCTTTCGTTATCGTGATTTGACGAGAGTGCACAGATTGGCGGTAGAGGACAACTATTTAAAGATTGAGGAGCAGCTCCCGATTGGCTTTCCAATCAAGCTCCTTAGCCATGATAACCCGCGCTACTTAACTACCCTGATGGTCCAAAAATCTTCTGAAAGATGGTGGTTGATGAAATAATCGTAAGGCAGAGTGAAATACCCGTGCATTCCCCATTTGCTGCCCCACGAGTTGCGCACGATGAAGCGACGTTGCGCGTCTTCATAACCCACGGCGAGAACCGCGTGGCCGCCGCGGCACTTCTCGTGCCGAACTGGCATTGAAGCGCGACCAGTGTGGCTGACTTTTTTCGAGTGGAAGCTCTCGTAAACCGTGAACCCGAAAATCAATGGAAAGCCGGAGGCGAGGCAAGCTTTCAGCTGTGGCAGTGTCCGCCGGACGCGGTGGTAAGTTAGGGCGGGATGTTTTGCCGCTTCCGTGTAACAGTTTCGCCGCGG
>JBAQJG010000639.1:0-2002 GCA_049300145.1 Chthoniobacterales bacterium
GGTAGAGCCAGACCGCATGCTGGATGACGACCGGCGGAAACCGATGCCGACGATATGAGAGTCCCATCATCCTGTCAGCCTACTCTTACCTCCCTCCCTGGCCATTCGGTTATCCTGACAAGGCCAAGCCGGCTGTTCGCACGTGACCCTGACGACGAACTTCAACCGCCGCCACCACCGCCGCATCCCCGGCCGCACGATGGGCGACCACCTGACGGCGCTGCGGCGCTATCATGCCGCGGTCGCGGACCTGCTTTAGACGAGGAGGGACCGAGGGTTCGAATCCCCGTCCTCCGCCAGCGACTTCGTCTCTCGTCGGGTAGTATAAAGATTTCGTCGAGCGCGGATTTCTGATCGCCGGGGGTGCTGTGACGGTACGCGGCCAGCTGAATTAGGGCATCAAGCGCCTCCCGCATCGGCCATCTGCTCGCCTCGCTGCATTTTGGTTCGATGCCCCATCAGCTGTGCCTGAAAAACATCGACCTGTTCTGCCGTGACGTGCTTCCCCACCTCGAGGTGGAAGATCATCCGTGATGGCGGGCGAAATCATCCTGCCTGGAGTACTCCGGCCAGACGCTCGGAGTTGCCCGTGAATGAAATCGCGTGATAGTGGGAGTCTTCGATCAGTTCGCGCGCCCTCGCGAGCGCCGCCGGCTCGGTCGAAAACTCTTCTGTTTGTGACGTTCCTGCTGTGAGCCGCTCGTCGGCAAACATCGATGTGTCGAGATAGGAGATTCGATAAGGCATCTCTTCCTCCCAGGCGCGCGTGTATCGTTTAATACGTTCCGAACTACGGCGAGCTTTATCTTTCCATCTACCTGCGGTGTCCGAATCCTTACTAGGATCCGCTTCCGCTTGGGCGCGATATAGGCAATGCGCCGAACAGAGCTCGCTCGATCATGCTTCCGGCCCAGTTTAGGAGGCCGGTTCGACCGGGCGCGCTTCGCCTCGGTCGCGTTGCGATCGACGAATGATGATGCGCGGTCTTGGCTGATCGTCATCGCTTGCCCCGCTGGATGGGGTGGTACGGCGGAGGGGCCGTCGGTCGATCGCAACGCGACCGCCAAACCGCACGGAGAATGCCCTTGGCCTCCCGCTCCGCTGTGAAGCCGAGGCCGCCACCGCTTCGAGCCCAACCCTAAGGCCTAGGAGAGAGGTGCTACCACCCTCGGAATCTACTCATGCTCGCGACCACGCAACATTCTCTGAGGACCCATGCGGCCCGATTTGCGGCAGCCGCGCTTCTCCCTCATCCTCTGGCAGGATCCGCTCGATGATCCCAGTAGATGATCCCAGTAGATGATCCCAGTAGATGATCCCAGTAAATGGGTCGAGCTTCGGACGCGCCGATGGTCGCCTCCGCCGATACCCAGGTGGAACCGAGAACGCCAGCATCTTAGCTACTGTCCGCGGGTCGATCCCAAACTGTCGCGCCGCTTCCCGTCGGCTCGGACCCTCGATCTGAACTGCGTAACGTTTTACTCCGGCGCAACCAGACTGGCCGGCCGCTTCAGTGAGGGATTTTTGCTCCGGCGCTTATCATAAGCGGAAAGGAATGCTCGGCACGGCATTTCGACCAAGCGCAGAAATCAGCTTTTATTCGGTCAAAGGTTATCCGACGAGGCGTTGCAACCCGCCAGCGCCGAGGAAAAACCGCCTGGCCGCTGTGGCGCTGCGCCGGTTTGGTTGGGGATCGCAAATGGCGGCACGAGCGCAGCGGATAAGAGGCGGCGCGCTTATGACTGCGGGGCTTTAAGCCGAAAACGTTCGTCCGGTCACTTGAGGGGGAACCCTTGCGATGCCATGCACTTGTTGAACTGGTAGAGTGCCGGGAGATCGCCGTCGAGAAAGGCATTGTTCTCGACGCGGCCAGCCGCGGAATTGTAGAAGGCATCGAATTTCTTAAAAAAACTTAAGTCACTCTTATCAGCAGGGAAGCGATGCACCACATCGACGCACTGTTTCACTACGTCATCGATAGTATACTTCGGAGACTTCTCTT
>JBAQJG010000640.1:0-3958 GCA_049300145.1 Chthoniobacterales bacterium
ATCCTGGGAATGCTTTACGAGAGCCTGATCCACCCAATCACGATCCTTTCTACAATACCATCCGCTGGACTTGGGGCTCTCTTAGCCATGCTGGTAAGCGGCAATGAGCTGGATCTCGTCTCGATCATCGGAATTATCCTGCTCATCGGCATCGTGAAAAAGAATGCGATCATGATGGTCGATTTTGCGCTCGACGCGGAACGTCACGAAGGACTCAGTCCCGAAGAATCGATTTATCAAGCCTGCCTCGTCCGCTTCCGGCCGATCATGATGACAACGATGGCCGCGATGTTCGGCGCATTGCCGCTCGCCATCGGCATGGGAATCGGGAGCGAATTGCGCAAGCCGCTCGGCATCGCCATTGTCGGCGGCCTGATTGTCTCGCAAATGCTTACGCTTTATACCACACCGGTAATTTACCTGGCTCTCGATAAACTCAGGCACCGTCGAAAGAAGCGCCGCACGGATATTGTCGAACTTCATCCAGTGGGCTGGCCGCAGTTTGCCGGGCCTTCTCACGGATAAGCGACCGGGCGCACCTGCCGGCCAAGTTCAAGACGCCAGGGGCGCAACCAGCGCCGTTGGTGGTGGGTGACAACAATCAGGTGATTATCTGCGACGCGGCAGAGGGGGCGAAGCTAGTGGCGCTGCGTCGGGAAGCGTTGGAGGCGATGAATCCGAAACAGCTAAGTGCGCCAAATGGCGCACTTAATTCCGATTCTGGTAATTCGCCTGCTGGCGTCCAGTGATTACAGCTTCGGTCTGATCCGGCGGTCCGCCGCGATGCCATTACGCGATGACTTGCCGATATACCGCTTCGTAACGAGGAACAATATTAGCAGCGGTAAATTGCTTCTCGGCGCGCGCGCGCCCTCGTTCACCAAGTTGCCGCGCGAGGTTCGGTGAGTCGATGAGCGCATCGAGCGAGGATGCCATCGCCGCGATGTCGCCGAACTCGTGCAGATAAGCGGCATCGCCTACCACCTCCGGAATTCCACCGATGCGAAAGGCGACGACCGGCTTGCCGAAAAACAAGGTCTCGAGAATGCTCAGGCCGAAGCTTTCGTTCTCCGATGTGTAGAGGCCGGCGTCGGCCGCTGGCAGATAATTCTCCACAACCGCAGCGTCTTCTCTCACGATGACGTGACCGCGCAATCCGAGTTCGTCCAGGAGCGATTCGTACGGAGCGAAGGGGCCACCAGCCAGAATCAGCAGTCGGGTTCGATCCCGATTCGATGTTCTCGCCATCACTTGCAGCAGAAGGTCGATGCGTTTGACCGGGCGGAGATTGGACATGTGCACAACGAGGAATTCGTCCGAGGTTCCAAGGTCGCGGCGCACTTCTTCGCGACTCTTCGTTGGCGCCGTCGGCCTGAAGAAATTCGGAATGACCTGGATTTGTTCACGAAGTTGAAAGGTTTCGTCCGTTTGTTGCCGCAGACTTTCCGAAACGGCCGTGACCGCATCGGAGTGGAGTAGCGCGTGTTCGATCGCGGCGCGGTACTGCGGGTTTGGACCGAGCAGAGTCGTGTCAGTCCCGTGCAACGTCGTCACGATCTTCGGCGCGGAATCACCGATCATTTCCGTGGCGAGGAACGCCGCGGTGGCGTGCGGGACTGCGTAGTGCACGTGGAAAACATCGAGCGCATTTTGTCGGCCGACCTCGGCCATTTTGACCGCGAGCGGCAGGGTATAATCGGGACACGGAAACAAACTGCTTTGACCGACAGCGACCTGGTGGAAGTGAATTCGCGGCGCCGAAAGGTCGAGCCGCACCGGTTTGGCGTAGCTGAAGAAATGGACGGTGTGGCCGCGGACCGCGAGTTCGGTCCCGAGCGCGGTCGCGAGAATTCCGCTGCCCCCGATCAACGGAAAACAGGTAATCCCGAGCTTGAGCGGCCGCGATTCCATCACGTCCCAATATACGCCTGGTTCGAATCCGAGATGTCTTCGCGCTGCACGAAAGTCACACCAGGTGCGTCCGTTTCGGCAAGGTATTGGCGTTCGCCTGCTCCAGCCACGTAATGCGTGCATCTGATGACCGACTGCATCCAGCGCAGTCGCGTATCGCGTGTCGGGCTGATCTGCGTCGTATTGTATTGCTGGTACGGAAGCTCCACATATCGATCCGCGCCTTTGTGAAGCAGCAGCTTCCCGTTACGGTATCGCGTGCGAACAATTTCGCCCTTCCAACGAACGTCGACGAAGTGATCGTCAACCGGAATCGCCCGCTTCCGAAACTCGGGATCACTCGAGCGCTCCACCCGAATTCCATCCAACAATCCCATCCGCGCATACATGTCGTGGCAGAACTCAGCGACACTCGAAGCCTCGACCGCTTTGAAGTGATCAACCAGCTCGGGTCCAACGTAGTTCGGGAGCTGGCGGGCAAGGCTCATCTGCCATTCCGGCAGGACTCGCTTCGCATGCAATGGAGAGAATTGTTTTTGGATCTTATTCGCGAACTGGAAATTCAAGGCATCGTCACGTCCGGTGTGTCGTTCGCGCAACACCGTGATCGTCTCGCGCCAATCATGATCGCTGTCGTGATAAAAGAAGACGATCTCGCCGCCAATCTCCTTTTGCAGCCGGCGCGCGGTCGCGATTTTGGCATAGAGAAATCGCTTCGGAAAAAAGCCGCACGGTTGTTGACCGAAGCAGATAATCGGCTCGCCCATCACTGCCGAGCCGCCACCGGCTGAGTTTTCCGAAAGACCGTTAGTTGCAAAATCCAGGCAAACAACAGAACGACCGTGCAGCCGATAACGTTGTACCAAAGATAACCAATGCTCGACGTAAAGAAGAGGACGAGCACGAGTGTCTGCGCGATCACTCCCGCGAAGAAAACCGCTGAGCCGCGAACATTACGCATAAAGAAAGCAACCAGGAACAGCCCGAGAATGCTGCCGTAGAAAACGGATCCCAAAATGTTGCCAGCCTCGACCAGGTTCTCGACTAGGCTGGCAAACGAAGCGATGGCGATGGCGACCAGGCCCCAGGCCGCGGTGAGCACCTTGGTGGCGACGACGTAATGATGATCGCTCGCCTTCGGCCGGATGAGCGGCCGGTAAAGATCGACCGCCGTCGTTGAACCGAGCGCGTTCAAGACCGCGGAGGTCGCCGACATTGTCGCGCAAAGAATCACCGCCACGAGCAGGCCGACGACTCCGTGGGGAAGATGATGCAGGACAAACGTGATGAAAACATAATCCGAGTCCTTGTTCTTCGGACTCGCCCCAGCTTGCTCAAGGATTTTCTTGGTGTTATCGCGAATACCGCGCGCTTGGGCATCGAGCTCGCGGACCTGCGCGGTCAGTGCTGGCGAATTTTCCGCGGAAGCAGTGGACATCGCCTGAATGGTTTCGCGCTTGCGCATGAAAACATCGTCGAACTGCGTCTGCAACGCAGTGAGCTGAGGACCGTAGCCGCGCTCAATCGCGCGCTGATACGTCGGCTGATTAAAAAACATCGGCGGCTTTTCGAATTGATAGAAGAGAAAAACCATCGCACCGAGCAGCAGGATGAGAAACTGCATCGGCACTTTCACGATCGCGTTGAAAAGCAGACCGATCCGGCTCGCGCGCAACGAACCGCCCGCGAGATAACGCTGCACCTGAGACTGATCGGCGCCAAAATACGAGAGAGAAAGAAAGAAACCGCCGAGGATGCCCGACCAGAATGTGTAGCGCCTGGACGGATCGATCGAAAAATCGACGGCCTGAAGTTTTCTCATTTTACCGGCGATCGAGAGCGCGTCGGTGAACGACAAGTCCGCCGGCAATCGATGAACCGCGATGCCAAAGGCTAGAGCCATCCCGACGAAGATGACCAGGATCTGATAGCGTTGCGTGAGGCTGACAATCTTCGTGCCTCCGACAACCGTGTAGGCAATGACGAACCCGCCCGCGAGCCAGATCGTCAGATTCAAATCCCAGCCGAGCAACGCGGAAAGAATAAT
>JBAQJG010000641.1:0-10654 GCA_049300145.1 Chthoniobacterales bacterium
CCTGTTTCCAGGTCGTATCGTCGAGCGGCCATTCCGAGAGACGTTTTTTCGCGGCTTCCAATTTCGGGATCGCTTGTTTTCGCCAATCGGCAAAAGCGGCCGAGAAACTTTCCCGTTCCATCGACAACAATTCTTCGATCTTTGGAAATGAGTGCACGGCGGAGTGACCATGCATGTCTTCGCGAATGCGAATGAGCGTTTGCAATCGGACGTGCGCGTCGCGCAAATCCGACACCAGCTTTGCAATTTCGCTCAAGGAACGGTCCTCCCGCGTATGCCGATCTTTCCCCGTCTTGGCCGCGGCCAGTCGCAGCGCTGCGCGCAGTTTCTTGAGGTGCTTGCGCGTCTCATGCACGGTAACGCCGCGTTGCTTGAAAGGATGGCGGCACAATTGCAGAGCGGATTGAGTCTCCTCCCGAAAGATTCTCTTCAACCCTTGCGAAGGCGGTTCCCCGGATTTCAAGCGGTAACTCATTGCCAATCGCTACTCTCGCGCCAGCTTCACATTGCTGTAGCGCTTCTCGCCTGTCACTTCACGGCCAAACCAGCTCGGTGGTTGGAACTTGCTCGCGGCGGCATGAGTCGGGAATTCCACTTCCGCGACGACGAGGCCGGCATTTCGCCCGCGATAAGAATCGATCTCGATGATCAAATCCTTCCACGGGACCTCGTAACGGAGCTTGCGCAATCTCCGGCCCACTGTCGCCGGCCACAGCGCGGCGAATTGTTTCGCACTCAGGTGGATTTCACGTTCTTCGCGGGCGCGGCCGCGGCCAACCTTGAAAGTAAGCGACGCGGTCTTTCCCCTTTTTCGCAAACGAACGTGTCTTCCTCCGGGCTCGTTCGCCAGATACCCCTGCGCAATCGGATAACTCCGGAAACGGTCGAGTCCCGGCGGCAGCTCTTTGACGAGAAATTTGCGCTCAATTTCACGGCCGTTTTTCGCTGGGTTGTTCATTGCAACAGGGAATGCTCTAACCGCATAAACGGCTTGTCGCGATGCGCAAGTCGCAAACAAACATCCTGCTGCTCAAACTAGCTTAACTCTCTAATCGGCTCAGCTCCCAGTACGCTGGAGAAATTCGTTGAGCGCACCGATGGCAGCGAAGATCGGCCACGCTGAAATAGCCACGAGGATGGCGAAGAACACCGCTTCGATGGCAAATTCCCAACTCTTTTCGCTCGCGAAATAACTCCGGGTCGATTCGCAGAATGACCGGCGCGTTGCCGATATTTTATTCGGCGTCCGTCTCATCACCGTTCTTTTCACTGTAATCACGCTCATACTTGAGCATCGATAAACCTGAGGGCTGGGCGCGTCAGGTTACGAATTGTCAAGATCGCGTGACGAAACGGTGACAGCGGGCTCTGCCACGCCGGAGTACCAACCATTCTCTCGTCGGCCGACGAGCAACAGCCCGCTCTTTGCGTGCGGCGGGATCCGAAGGTTATTTTTCTTTCATGCCCCGGAGTTGATCACTTCGCGCGGCCGCGGCTGCCTTTGCACGTGTTTCGCCGACGGCGGGCACCTTACGATGTCGATCTTGCCGTCATGCTGCTCGACTAGCGCTGAACAAGTCTCCACCCAATCGCCGCAGTTGTAATAGGTTACGCCGCCGAATTTCCGGATGGCCGCGCTGTGAATATGACCACACACCACCGCATCGACCGAAAATTTTTGCGCGTAACGAACGATCTCTTCTTCGAATCTTCCGATGAAGCTGACCGCGTCTTTGACGCGCTTTTTCGCGAAGGCGCTCAGCGACCAGTAGCCGAGACCGAAGCGGCGCCGGAAAAAATTGATCGCCGGATTCAAGGAGAGCAAAAACTGATAACCAACGTCGCCCGCAAACGCGAGCCACTTCACGTTTTGCACCACGGTGTCGAGCTCGTGCCCGTGAATGACGAGCATGCGGCGGCCATCAACCAGGCGATGAATAGCATGCTTCTGCACGGTGATATTGCCGTAAGCGCCGTAAAACTTGGATAGCAGCTCGTCATGATTGCCCGGGATGTAAACAGTGCGCGTGCCTTTGCGCGCCTTCCGCAGAATTTTCTGGATGACGTCGTTGTGCTGCTGTGGCCAATAACGGCTACGACGCAATTGCCAGATGTCGATCAAATCGCCGACGACGTAGAGAGTTTCGGCCTGATAGTTGCGCAGAAAATCAAGCAGGGCGGCGGTGTTGCTTCCGCGCGTGCCTAAATGCACATCCGAAATCCACGCCGCGCGCACACGCCGCATCGGCTCTGATTCCAGCCGAGGCGGCTCGAAGGAAAATCGCGGCGAAGTTAAGATAGGCATCGTGCGCGCGGGGGAGGAAGAAAAAGCGCTTTCTTTGGCCAAAAGCCCGCCGAGGAACTCTCCCGGCGGGCTTTCGCTCACCTAACCGTGTTGTCTTTGCTTGAGTGAACCAAAATCCAACTTATCCCTTCCCACGCGAGGCCGTAAGCTCTGGGTCAGAACATCAACTGCACACGCGCGATCACTTCATCAAACTGGTCATCCCCGAATTCAGGATGGGCGGCGCGGAAATCGGACCAGGTATGAATGTAATTGACCATCAGCTTGATATCGTCGCCGTGGATGTAGTAGTTGAGCCCGCCGGTGATGGAGTGAATGCCGTCGCTGCCCATTTGCCCTGGATTCAAATCCTCCCACCTGACGGCGGCTTGAAGCTTCTTCGGGATCAGGAAGTAGCTTCCCTGAACATAGTATCCGCTCGTAGTAAAGTCGGCGAACCCCGGAGCAACGCCGTTCACGGTGCGACCCTTGACGTATTCCTCGAGATATTCGCCGATTAAATCAAACGGACCCAGTTTGAACCAGGCGTCCACGCTCCAAGCAGTTCTTTCATCCGCGCCCGGCAGAACGTACGGCGAGAGAGAACCGTCCGCATTTACCAATAGGTTCAATGTTTGCGAGATATTTGTTCCCTTGTCATCGCGGCTGTTGAGAACGTCCGCGCCAAGCTTCAGACTGGAATCCTGACCGAAAAGCTTGCCGCTGAACGGCAGCAACTCCACCCGGCCCACATACATGAAGTTGTTGTTGTCGTTGGTAGTGGTGTTGCGGCCGTTCCCGTTGAAAATGCCGGCGTAATACGTCAGCAAATCCTTCTCATCGGGCCAAACGTTCGTGAACGGCTTGCCCCAGACCTGCACGCCAATCTGCCGCTCCGGCGTGATCGCCCCGGTAGGCAAACTGCGCTCGATGATGATCAGGTATTGATCTGGAGTAAGTTGCTCCAAGCCAAATGGCGCTTTCCATTGGCCGACTTTGATTTGCGCTTCGGGGAATTGATGCCAGTTAACGAAGATGTCCGTGGCCTCGAAGGCCGTGCGGCCGGATGATATCCCATCGCTATTCTCGAAGTCGCCTTCGATCTTGAAGTCGAAGTTCTCCGCAAAATCACCGGTCAGATTGATTCGTGCCCGGCGCAGCCGGAAACGATCTTTCAACGCGGTCATACCAAATCGGCCTTCGAACGCGGACACATCGCCGTCTTCAAAGTTGACCTGAATATATCCGCCAAGCACCAGCTTTAATTCCGGTCCGCGCTGTTGAACGTAAATCGGTAATTTCTCTTCTTCGACGACGGCCTTTTCGACATACGATTTCCCGTCGGACATGATTTTCGTTTTCATTCTCGCGCCGACCTCAGTCGCCAACGCACTCTGCTTTTTTAAGCCACTGACTTCCTGTTCGAGCTCGGCGTTGCGTTTTTGCAACTGCTCGACTGCGCGCTCAAGTTTCTGGAGCCGTTCCGACTCCGAGGATGTCTGCGCCCGCAGCGATGGCACCGCCAGCAGAATAATTGCAGCCAGGCTTCCGCCCGCTGCCCGTAAGACGAATCTTTTAATGAACATAAGTTTCTCCTTTTTGGTGAGGTGTTCGTGTTCTCCGCGATTCACTTCCAGCAAACGCGACGGACGCTAGGCCTCGATTGTTACAGCCTTATGACGAGAAGGTGACAATTTGGCAAACTTTTACCGCTAGGGCCGCCGCGCGAGGTGGATCGAGCGCTCCGCGCTCGATGTCAATAATGGCGGTGAAGCCGCTGAGTAATGGCATCGCCCGGCGGAGCGGCCGATCCACCTGCTTTGTGAGACCTTCTTTTGTAATAGAACGCGGGTCGCCGTCAGCTGGCTCTCCGCGCCAGACGATTGTGGCCGCGGTCATTGACCGCGGCATTCTCGCCATAAGCTAAGGCTTCTTTTCCGGCGAAGGGGCAGGAGACGCGGATGGCGCAACTGGTACGCTGGCGGGCGGGGAAGCAATCGGTGTTGCGCTTCCCGCAGACAGAACACCGGCGCCGGAATCGGGCGCGGCGGAAGAATCCGACGAGGGTCGAGAAGCTGCCGGCGCGGGAGAAGCTGTTGCGGCCGCTTGCGTTTTCATCAGCTCGCGCCGAAGCGCGCTCTCGCCTGCGCTCTTGCGCGCATAGAGGATCGACAAGACGAACGTCACTAAGAAAAAAATCGCTGCCAGCCAGGCGGTAAATTTCACGAGCACATTCGTGGTTTGCGCGCCGAAAATATTCTCCGTCACCGCCCCGCCAAATGCTGCACCCAGGCCTTCGCTTTTTGGCCGCTGCATCAAGATCACCAGCACCATGAGCAACGCCACCACCAGCCAAACGGCCAAAAGCAGATTAATCAGGATCGACATCGGGATGGCGAATATCGCGAAAGCCGAAGCAGAAGCAACCGTCCAACATCGAACATCGAATTCAGGAGAGTTCGGAGTTGGGCGTTGGACGTTCGATGTTCGATGTTTGCTTAATCCGATTCCAAATTTCATCCAGCTCCGCAAGATCGACATCTCCCAGCCGTTTGCCGCGCGCTCGAAGTTCGTCTTCCAGCCGATTAAAACGCGCCACGAATTTATCCGTGGCTTTTTGCAACGCGCTCTCCGCGTCGAGTTTGCATTTGCGCGCAAGATTAACGACCGCAAAAAGCAGATCGCCGATTTCATCTTCGAGTGATTGTCGATCTTGTCCGCCACGGGACGGACTCGCTGCGGCGAGCGACGCGATGGCCGATTTCGTTTCGCCGAGTTCTTCTTCAACTTTTGCCAGCACGTCGCGCAGCTCGCTCCAATCGAAATTGACCCGTGCGGCTTTCGATTGCACTTTTTGCGCACGCATCAGTGCGGGTAAAGCTCTGGGCAAACTGGCCAGATAATGTGAATCGCTCCTTTTTTCCTCCCGCTTGATCGCTTCCCATTGCTTTAAGACCGCGCCGCTGTCGCGCGCGTCGCTTTTCCCAAAAACATGCGGATGACGCCGCACCAGCTTCTCCGTCACGTCACCAACGACATGGTCGATGTCGAATCGGCCGGCTTCGCGCGCGATCTCGGCGTGCATCACGACCAACAGCAAGAGATCACCGAGTTCCTCGCGAAAATGCGCGTCGTTCTTGGCGCGGGCGGCCTCGGCCACCTCGTAAGCTTCTTCAATCGTCGCTGGCAAAAGCGATTCGTGCGTCTGCTCCCGATCCCACGGACAGCCGCCGGGTGCGCGCAGCTTCGCAACAATGTCGCAAAGCTTGTCGAAAGTTGAGGGTTGAGAGTTGAGAGCCGCGGAGCTGAGATTCGATAATGATTCGGCCATGGCCGATCTCTCAACCATCAACTCTCAACTATCAACTTCTTCAGATCCTCCAGAGCGAACGGTGGGTACCGAATTCTGAAATTTCGCCGGAGGTTTTTTTGCTCACGTAAATCGTGATTCCGATCACGCTGACGAGCGTTGCGACAAAGATGAACGCGACTAGCCAGGAAGGAATGTGCCCGACGCGCAGTGCCCGGTAAAAGGAGGGCACACTGTCCATGGCGGTCGGGGCATGCAGAAAAATCTTCGTGACCCACGCCACCATGATAAGAATGAAAATAAAAACGTAATTGCGCTTCAACCGGCGCCCGACTGCTTCCAGCTTGCTGATCTTGAAGCAGGGCAAAATCAGATCTTCGCAGACCAGCTTCTTCCATTCGCCCTGGAGCAAGTCTCTATTTTCCATCACCATCGGCACGAGGAAATGCGCTTCGAGCATGCGGATGCGCGCGCGGAAGGCATCGTAGAAGCGATAACGCCGCGCCTCGATCCAAAGCATCACCCAGACAATCGCCAGGTTGAAAAAGAAAATGATGTGTGGCACCTCGCGATTGGCGAAGGCGATCGTAATAATCGCCGTGCTACTGGTGATGGCCCAGTTGGTCGTGATATCGAGCCGCTGCCGCCAGACCATGATCCGGCCCATCTCGCCGCGATAAAAATGCGACATCGCGTTGACGTAACCCGGATCGTAAATGCTGCGCTGCAACGAGACTGTCGCCTCGTCGGTCGATTGGGTTGCGGTGTTTTCAGTTGCCACGGCTGTCAGATTAACTGGATAACT
The DNA here is from genome assembly GCA_049300145.1 of Chthoniobacterales bacterium. Classification (GTDB taxonomy): domain Bacteria; phylum Verrucomicrobiota; class Verrucomicrobiia; order Chthoniobacterales; family UBA10450; genus AV133. The sequence goes on from JBAQJG010000641.1 coordinate 6,400, forward strand.
GCCTTTGCCCGGATAATCCAATAAATCTCGTTGCCGCTCATGGCTATCGCGCTGGCTGATCTTCTCGATGAAAAAAATGTGGCTCTGCAATTGCGCCCGCGGAATCAGGCGAACGCCTTGCGCGAGATCGTCCAGTTGCTGACCGCGAATGGCCAGATCGACCATCCCGAAAAATTTCTCGATGCGGTACTCGCTCGCGAGCAGGCAAACCCCAGTGTGGTGGAGCACGGTGTCGCATTTCCACACGCCCGCACCGATTTAGTCGATCGGATTGTTCTGGGCATCGGGCGCAGCCGCGCCGGTGTTCCGTTTGGCAAAGGTCAACGGGCGCGCCTTATTTTTGTCATCGGTGTTCCGCAACGGTTGATCAATGATTATTTGATTTGCGTCGGGACGCTGGCCCGCCTCGTCAAAGATGATGTCGCGCGAGCGACGCTGCTTCACGCCAAAACGTCACGGCAATTTCTGGACGCACTTACGCCACGGTGAGTAATTCTGTAGAGGAAGGTGTGCCGCCTGCACTTTTCGCGGTTCGCAGCAGACGCGAACGACGCTACACCGCCACGCGGTTGCCTTCGACTTCGGGCACGCTCACCTCCCGCTTACTCGCGCGATATCGCCAGATGGCAAAGGCGACGAACAAAAGGTCGAGAAGTACAAACGTCGCTACGTAGGTCTCGCCGCCGATGCCAAACCCGTAACTGTGCAAGCCTTTCCCGAGAACAAAGTTCACTCCATACCACGCCATTAGCACGGCGAGAAAGCAAACCACGCTCGCCACGACGAGGCCGAATTCCGTCCACCAGCCTGCAAGCCGGCCGTGCAAGGTCAGGATGTAACAGAGCAGCGCGATCAACGCCCATGTTTCCTTCGGGTCCCAACCCCAGAACCGCCCCCAACTGTAATTTGCCCACACGCCGCCAAGAATCGTGCCCGCTGCCAGCAAGAGCACGCCAAGCTGCAACACGCGATAAAGCCAGAAATGCATCGGCGCGTCCGCACGTGCCGCGCTCGGATTGCGCGCGTATCGCCAGAGCAAAATGTGCCCGAAGCCCATCGCGAGCGCGAACGCTGCGTAGCTCAACGTGATCGTGAGCACGTGAATGGTCAGCCAAAAATTGTCGCGCAAAACCGGCACGAGCGGGTCGATGCTCGACGGCATCGCGATCGGCATTTGATGCACGAGCAACAACGCCACCAGCGTGACCGGCAACGCCGCCAGCAGATAAACCGGCGTACGATAGCGCGCGAAAAAGATCATCCCGAAAAACGACACTGCGAACGAGACCCAGATGATCGACTCGTACATGTTCGTGACCGGCGGCCGGCCGGCGATCAGGCAGCGCATCACGATTCCGCTCGCGTGAAACGCGAGACCAAGGATGACAATCGCCACACCCGTCAACTGCAGCGCGCTGACTCTGCTCGCGGACACTTCGCGCGGCGAAGCCCCGAACGCTTTCGGGGTAGCCGCTGCCCTGTGGGCGCCGCCCGATGCGCGACGCAGATGGGCGACGAGCAAAAGAAGAAACGCGATGCCATAACACCAGGCCGCACGATAAAAACCGTCGAAGTGATTGTAGAAATATTCGAGGCGCAATTGTCGATCTTGCGGATAAATCGCTGGACTCAGCTCACGCAAATTCTCGTGGAGCTGATTCGACGCGCGACTGAACTTAAAACTGTCGCTGTTCGTGTAAGCGGTGGCCAGCGTTTGCAGTTGTGTTTGGATCGGCACGAACTGCGCGTCAGTGTAATACCGGGAAAATTCCGGTGGCACCACCCAGGCGTCGGTTTCGCTCTTCGAGGCCGGCACGATCAGGAAAGCGCTTCCATCCATGACGTGCGCGAAAAGCGCGAGCCGTTCGGTCACGCTCATCACTTCCTGTTGCGAGCGATCGAGCGGTTTTTCCGCTTTGCGCAGCGTGTGCGCCTCGTTCGCGAGCCGGTTCAACTCTGGCAGCGCCGTTAGTTGCGCGAACGAAAATCTGCCTTGCGTTTTGTCGAGCCCGAGCTGCTCCTTCAATTTACCAAAGGACACCAGTACCATCGGCTCGTTCTTCCAATCGTGCGTCTCCAGCAGGGCCGACAAAACAAAATCATTCGGCGTCCATTTCCGGCCCGCTTTGTCAGTGTATGTCGATCTTCCCGTGATCCGGATTAGCGTCTCCCTGGCAAAGGTGTCCAACGGTTTGCGGCGTCCGCCATCCTGAATAGCGAGCAACCCGAATTGCTTGTAATCCAGCCCGCTCGTGTCTGCCGCCATCCCGCCATCGCGGGACTGGGCGCGACAAACTTCGCCCGCAAAAAAGAGAATTAGGAATGCAGGGATCCAGGAAAGGCTCTTCAAGAGACCCACTCTATCCTCGCGCCGCGGTTTCCACAATTCTCGATTCCGGGGAGCGCACGCCCCCTCGCACGTTGATTTCGGCCTCACCGAAATGGAATTCTTCGTTGCACAAGCGGGCGTTATCGAAATCGGATGCTGCGACGGAAAATCTCCAGTTCGTCATAATCTGGATTCAATTTCGCGCGCCATCTGCACTCGCAGGCCATCGCTCGTTTGCGGTTACAAAACACGCCTGCGTTTTCGATTAGCCCGCGATACACACGCACGAGAATCCAGATTGTCTTTTGTTTGTGCTTCATAAAAAGAGATACGGAATGCGACTTCGATCTGGATCTGTTGCCGCATCAGATCTAGATCCGATTCGTGGCGATCAGCGCACTTCCAAGCTTCATTCGAAAGAATTACGAGATTCACGAGTGGCGACACGCGTCAGCTGTTTTGTATACGGATTTTCGGAAGGAGTGGAACGACATCGTCGGCGTGCTCGCAAATTTTCGCATTAAGAAAAGCCATATCACCGTCAGTGGACGTCATAAAAGCAAAGTGGCCTCCTCCATCGATGGAGCCTTCACAGCGCGAGGGTGGGCGGAACGGAAATTCGCGACACAGATCCGCGTGGACGAGCACGTTTTTGATAGCCCAACTCACAAAGTTGACTGCTTCAAGAACGGCGTCGGCGTTGAAATCGAATGGAACAACAAGACAGAGTTCTACGACCGCGACTTAAATAACTTTCGACTGTTGTTCGAACTGCGGGCTGTGAATGTTGGTGTGATTATCACACGTTGCGATGAGCTTCAGGAGATTTTTGATTCCTTGGGGCGCGGTGATAGCTTCGGCCGTTCAACCACGATATTAAGTAAGTTGCTACACAAACTCGAAGGTGGTGGTGGCGGCGGATGCCCAGTATTGGTCTTCGGTATCACGAAGCGTCTGTATGACGAAAATAATTAGCGCAACACTACCCACTCCTGCTGTCGATCTTGCCGGAAAAGTCGAGGGACAATTCGCGACGATTCTCGCTGATCCGCCTTGGCAGTTTCAAAATCGAACCGGCAAAGTCGCGCCGGAGCATCGTCGCCTTCTTCGCTATCCGACGATGGAATTCCAGGAGATCATGGACTTACCCGTCGGCAACCTCGCGGCAGCGCGTTCGCATCTTTATCTTTGGGTTCCAAACGCACTTCTGATGGAAGGTCTGCAGGTGGTGAAGCGCTGGGGTTTCACTTACAAAGCAAACGTCGTTTGGTTCAAAGTTCGCAAAGACGGCGGACCTGATGGTCGCGGAGTTGGCTTCTATTTTCGGAACGTGACGGAACTCGTCTTGTTTGGCGCGCGCGGAAACATGCGCACGCTCAAAGCTGGGCGCACACAAGTTAATATGCTCGCAACTCGCAAACGCGAGCACTCGCGAAAGCCAGACCAAATCTACGACATCATCGAATCGTGCTCACCCGGGCCGTATTTAGAACTCTTCGCACGCTTCCGTCGCGACGGCTGGGCGCAGTGGGGCAACGAGGATGTCGAAGAAAACTCGAAGCATAACGTCGCGCAGCGCAAGGGGCATATTGAGCCGCATCTGCGCCTGCTCGAAGCCCCTCGAGGCTATTGCGGAGTGGCCAGACGCTAACTTGGTAACTCCCGCTCGGCTAGAACACCGCTACCGATACGGCCCTCTCAGGGACCGCGATTCCGCGCTCAAAACTTACATATGTTTATCCATATATTTTATTGCCGGCCCTGATTCACTCGCTCCAGCGACACCGTTAGAAAAATTGGGGCGACCGAGACAAACGCTGGGCGGATCTGATTCGCCACAGGCGAGGCTCGCAGGCAGATTGCTAATGTGGAAAGAGAGGCCGGGCCGCGCGTCATCGTTCACCTGGACATGGATTGCTTTTATGC
>JBAQJG010000642.1:0-1673 GCA_049300145.1 Chthoniobacterales bacterium
AGGCTTCTCACCTTTCGGCTACGTCGAGGCTCCGGGGATGAAGGTGGTAGACATGTTCTACGACCAATACGGGGACAGCGCTGGTCCCGACCAGGATCAAATCTCCAAGCTGGGTAAGCCCTATCTGGACAAAGGCTGGCCCAAGCTGGACTCCATCAAGACCGCCACGCTGATCGGGGCGGCACCGGCAGCCGCGAAGCCGTAGTAATTCCGGGTAGTAATTCCGGGCCCGTCAAGCCATCTAAAAATGTAACCCTAGAGCTCCCCGTCGAGCCATTTGATATGTAACCAGAGAACGCTTGTTGTTGTTGCGGCTGTGGGAAAGTGGGAATCCCGAAGGGATTTCCAAGCTCGCGGAGCGAGCGTCTTTTCCACAGCCTTTTCGCCGGCCACTCGGTGTCTGGCGGGACTCGAGTTTGTCCTGCTCTTTGGGACTCAGCCGCCGGTTTGCCAGGCGGTAAATCCGTTCGAGTTTCCTGTCGATGACTTTTGCTAACTGAAACGGATCGAGAGATCTTCGCAGTGCTTTCAGAATGGACAGTTGCGCCGCATCCCCCTGCTTCGATGCCACCACCCGCTCGAAGGGAGTTTTCGGGCCATCATAGACGCGCCGAAGTTTCGATCCCACGTGAATCTTCTTCAACAGCTTCACCGAGGGCAGGTACAGATTCAGCCATAAGCGCAGCTCTCGGCGGTACAGGTCGTTCATGGCATCGACCGCGTTTTGCGTGTCATAGCGTTCCCAGCCCAGTAGCTTCCGTACGTGAGTCCAGTTCTTTTGCTCGATATGCGCGTTGTCGTCTTTCTTGTACGGACGTCCTCGCGTCAGTTGGATTTGCTTCCGGTCGCACCAGGCCTTCAGATGCCAGTTGATGAATTCCGATCCGTTGTCCGAGTCCAGGCCCAAAAGCCGGAAGGGCAGCATCCCTTCGATCTCATCCAGGGCTTGCTGGACAGCGGTTTGCCCCTTCCCCAGCAGCGCCCGCGTCTCCGTCCAGGTGGTTTGCATGTCGGTGATGTTCAGCGAATAGCCGAACTCTCCATCAGCCGAATTTCCGGAATGCGAGACCAGATCGACTTCTGTGAAGCCGGGGGACTTCACATCCCAGTTGTCGGTTTTCACCGGGATGTGGTGCTTTAACAGATAGCCCGGCTTGGTGCGCCCGTAAATCCGCCGTCTCTGTTGGTTCTTTTTGCTGGCGAGTCGACGGTCCATCTGCCGCGGACTGATCGAGAGCAGTTGTTTCTCGATCTCTGGGTTTAACTTGAAACGCTTGCGGATCCAGGGCATCCACGCCGGCAGAAGCGCTTTTAATCGCACCGACCAGGGATATCCGGCCGCCTCCCATACGCTTGTCAGCACGCTCAGCAGTTCATGCCCATAGCTCAGCCCGCGCCGCCGTACCGGCCGATTGGGTCGCTTCCCAGGTGGCGGGCCATTCAAAATTCGAATGGCGTATTTCCGGTGGTAGCCCGTGGTCAGGCAAAATTCGTTCAGCATTTCACGTTTCGCCTTACGATCTGCATTGCAATACCGCCCATAGATAACTCGGAAATACTCCCATTTCCCCTGGCGCCCCAAATGAACCCTCCCCAAATCGTCTCTGACTCGGGTTACATCTTAAATGGCGCGATGTTGTCCCCTCCGGTTACATTTTAGATGGCTCGATACG
>JBAQJG010000643.1:0-11681 GCA_049300145.1 Chthoniobacterales bacterium
GAGAATGACCTCGCCCTGACGTTCAATCTTCGCTACGCCATCACGCCCCATCTGGGCATCGATCTCGGCTACGATCGCACCCAGATCATCTCGGATCTCTCATTCCGCGAATATTCGCGCAACCGCGTCTACGGGGGCCTGAATTTTACGTTCTAAAGGTAGCCCGCTTTAGGGTTTACTTTTGTCAGGCTTTTTGCTAAAGTCCTTCCCTTTCGCGAGGGTTCTCTATGGCACACAACGACGAGGTGAAGCTGCATTTTCTCGATTACTGGCGCGTTGTCCGCGTCCGATGGGGTTTAATTTTACTCGCCTTTTTCCTGGTGCTGATCACGGCAGCCATCGTCACCCTTTTTCAGCCCCGCGAGTATAAGTCGTCCGTTTTCATTGAGGTAAAACCCACCACGGAGAGCCCGCACATTTTTAGCAGTGATCTGCACCAAGTGCCGGTGCACGATCCGGAGCTTGCGCCCACCGTGTTTCAAGTCATTCAGCGGACTGGCATTCTCTACCCGGTGATCGACGATTTAAAACTTCAAGAGAAATGGGCGAAGGACGTGGGAGGTCGGCCCTCGCGAGAGCAAACGTATAAGCTCCTCCTCCGCAGACTCGATGTCGAAGAAGTGCGCAATACCGATCTGCTTCAGATCAGCGTTTTCGACCGTAACCCGCAGGAAGCCGCCGATATCGCAAACAAAATCGTGGCTGTGTATCAGGACAAACGCGTCGAGGAAGAGAAAGAGATCATGAACCGCGGCGTTGCGACCATGAATGAACAGGTTGAGAGAGAACAAAAGGCGGTAAAGGACGCGGCGGCCGAAGTAGAGCGCATTCGCGCGCAGGAACACATTATCGATCTCAACCCTGAGGGGAAGGAAGACACGGAGACGGCGGTAAACTCGGTCATACTAAAGCAGGAGGAAGGGGTCAATCAGGCCGAAATGAGCGTCGAGGCGCTTCGCAGCAGGTTGGAACAAATCCGGAAACTCAAGGGCGAAGAACTCATGCGGATGCTGGCCACGCTCAGTATTGAGGACCCGACGATCCAAAAAATTCTACCGAATTATCAAGAGGCCATCGCCCAAGACGCCTTCTTACTCAATTCCGGCCTCGGCGAGAATCACCCCAAGGTTAAAGCGCTCCGAGCGTCTAAGGCTGTCTATGCGAAACAGCTCGAGGAGCAGGTCGAGAGCATTCGAAGCGGCCTGGAGAAAAATCTGAAAAGCGCGCAAAACACGCGCGAGCAGATGGACAAACGGCTGGTTGAAGTCAACGCACGGCAGTTGGCTACGAAAACCTTGAGCGCCAATTACGTGCGGGCAAAAGACGCTTACATCAAAGAAAGATTGCTTCTCGATGGAATAAGAATGCGGGCGCAGACCCAAACGATGGAACTGGCCATGCCGCGCATCGCAGTGAGTGTAAAGCAGGTGGCGGAACCGCCCAATTTTCCGGCCCGCCCGCGAGTGGTTCTTAATCTGGCTCTGGGCGCCCTGGTCGGCCTCATGATTGGTCTCGGGCTTGCCTTTTTTATCGAATATCTCGATACCAGCGTCAAGACCATGGAAGATGTTGAGAACCTTCTCGGTCTCCCGGTTCTGGCGATCATTCCGAAAAATATAAGGCTGCTCCACCGCGAAGCGGGAGACACACCGGACGCGGAGGCTTACCGGATCTTGCGCACCAACATCGAATTCAATCGCAAGAATCCTGAAGCCAACACCATCTCGCTCGTCAGTGGCGGACCCGGCGAAGGCAAATCAACCACCATCGCCAATCTCGCCTTCGTCTGCGCCCAGGGCGGTTATTCTACACTCATTGTCGATGCCGACCTGCGCCGCCCGGTTCAACACGAGTTCTTCGGCGTCAGCAACACCGCCGGGTTGACCAGTTATCTCGCCACGGGGATGCCGCTGGAGAAGGTCATATTACCCACCGTGGTGAAAAATCTTTCCATCCTGCCCAGCGGGGTGCTTCCGGCCGACGCCGTCGGCATTCTCAATTCGCAGCGGATGTCGGACGCGATTGCCGAGTTGAAATCGCGTTACGACCTTATCTTTTTCGATTCGCCGCCCATGCTGGGTGTCAGTGACGCATCGGTTCTGGCCAGCGAAGTCGATGAGACGATCATCGTTGTCCAGCACCGGCGGTTCCCGCGCGCGATGCTCACACGCGTCAAGCAGGCCATCATCAGCGTCGGCGGCACCCTCCTGGGTGTCGTGCTCAACGATGTCGATCTTAAGCACGACCAGAATTATTCCTACTACACCCATTACTACGCCTACTATCAGCCGCGTGGTAAAGAAACACGACGCGGGCGTTCCCGGAAAGCAGCCGCCGTCGCTGCGCACAACGGCGCTTCCGATTCCGACGAATACTGATGCGCTCTCTTCTCTTCTCGCTTTTGTTCCTCGGCTTCGCCGCGATCGCTTGTGGCCAGGCGACCCTCAGAGTCGGTGATTTCGTCGAGCTCAAGATCAGCGGAGTGCCGGTGGAGGAGCAGCAGCAGGTCAATAATATCTACACCGTCGACGCGAATGGTTGGATCAACCTGCCCTACATCAACAAAGTGAAAGCGGCCGGAGTGACCCCGGCGCAACTAGCGGCCTCGATCGAAGGTGCCTATCGCGCAGGCAAAATATATACGAACCCAACGATCACGGTTGTGATGCAACCGACCAGCCGTTTCGTGAACGTGGGCGGTGCCGTCCGCACCCCTTCACGTGTTCCCTTCACTGAAGACATGACGCTGCTGACTGCGATCAGCGCGGCGGGTGGATTCAACGATTTCGCCGATCAGAAGCGGGTCCGGGTTCTGCGTGGAAGCAAGGTAACAGTTTACGACGTCCGCAAATTTCGCCGCGATCCTTCTAAGGACGTCAACCTTCAACCGGGCGACAAGGTCGAGGTCCCGCAGAGCTTCTTTTAGCGGCCGCCGCGCCGAGGCTCGGGTCGCAATTCCGCGTCGCGCCCAACTTCTACTGATCCGGCGCAATGATATCGCGGTGCCGCCAGGTGTAGCCGAGACCCGAGTAAACGGTCAACGCTACCATGGTCCAAACGAGGATGGGACCAGCCTCGTCGCGCGCGCGAAGCCACCATGTCGCCCTGTCATCGGCGTAGCGCAATTCGTTTGCCGAAAAAAGAGCGAGAAAAAAAATCACGGTGGTGATCTGCCACGAGGTCTTCTGTTTGCCGAGCCGTTCCGCTGGCAGAACCTGGCCCTTGGCGCTTGCCATCAATCGCAGACCGGTAATCAAAAAATCGCGCGCCACAACCGTCGTCGCAGCCCAGGCCGGGATGACCTTGAGCGGCACCAGCGAGATGAACGCCGCCGCCATCATGATCTTGTCCACCAGCGGATCCATCAATTTGCCGAAATTTGTGACGACACCGTAGCGGCGGGCGATTTCGCCATCGATGAAATCCGTGACGCCGGCAACCAGAAAGAGGAGCAGCGCGGTGGTGCGGCCGTACTGCCAGGAAGAATTTAACGCCACCACGAAAAGGATAGTCAGCGCGAGCCGCCCGAGCGTTAAACGGTTCGCCCAATTCATCGCCGTAACTGCGGCCGTCGGCCTCTGGGCGACGGGATGCCTGTCTGCATTTCTCGATGCTCAGCTTCGGTCACCGGCAGATTATCGATCTTAAATTTCGGCCGTTTCCAAATCGGCACCCGGCGTTTCAATTCATCCACAATCCACTGGCTCGCCTCGAACCCGGCCGCGCGATGTTTCGCTCCCACTCGAAGAAAAAGCGATGCCTCACCCGTACCCACAAACCCGATGCGATGATGCACAATAACTTGGTCCAGCCGGAATTTCGTCACCGCCGCCTCGGCAACCAAGCCCAATTGATGCTCCGCCATGGCGCGATGCGCTTCGTACTCGATGCCCTCAATCTGGCGCCCATCTTCCAGTCCGCGGACCGCGCCCCAAAAATCGACAATTGCCCCCGAAGTAAGATCGATATCCCGCGCCGGTGCTTCCAAGCACGCTTCGGTCACTAAAACTTCATAAACTGAGTTTGCCATTCGCTCCAGTCAATCGCTACAATGAGGCCGCGACTTGACCACCGCTGAAACAAAGGAGACCCAAAATGACCGCGAATCAACGCGATATTGGCCTCATCGGCCTGGCTGTAATGGGCGAAAACCTCGTCCTGAATATGGATTCCAAGGGATTTTCAGTCGCCGTTTTTAATCGCACCACAGAGGTCACCGAGAAATTCGCAGCCAGTCGTGCCAAAGGAAAGAATATCCAGCCGACGCGCACGCTTGAAGAATTTGTCGGTGCGCTTAAAAAACCGCGCAAAGCGATGATCATGATCAAAGCCGGCAATCCGGTCGATCAAGTAATCGGCGAACTCGCACCACTTCTCGAAAAAGGCGACATCATTATCGACGGCGGTAATTCTCTGTTCACCGACACGCAACGGCGCTGCAAAGATCTCGAAGGTCGCGGGATTCATTTCGTTGGATGCGGCGTTTCCGGTGGTGAGGAAGGCGCGCTCAAAGGTCCTTCGCTGATGCCCGGTGGTTCTCGCGAATCCTGGGAAATAATCGCGCCAATCTTTCGCAGGATCGCTGCGCAAGTCGATGGCGAACCATGTTGCCGCTACATGGGACCGAATGGCGCCGGCCATTACGTCAAGATGGTGCATAACGGGATCGAGTACGGCGACATGCAGTTAATCTGCGAAGCCTACGCGATTTTGAAGGATGTGATCGGCATGGATGCGCCGCAATTAGCAGCGACCTTCACCGAGTGGAACAAGGGCGATCTCGACAGCTATCTCATCGACATCACGTCCCAAATCTTTCGCAAGATCGATCCCGAGACGGGCAAACCACTTGTCGACGTTATTCTCGATAAAGCCGGCCAGAAAGGGACCGGCATTTGGACGCTCCAATCTGCCATTCGACAGTCGGTTGTTATTTCCACGATTAACGCCGCAGTCGAGGCGCGCGTCATCTCTTCGCGCAAAGACGAGCGTGTCGCTTCCTCGAAAATTCTGCCGCAACCAAAACCGAAGAAATTCACCGGCGATCGAAAGGAGCTGGTCGAAGCAATCCGTCAGGCGCTCTACGCGTCCAAAATTGTCTCCTATGCCCAGGGCATGGAACTCCTCGGCGCCGCAAGTCACCAATACAACTGGAAGTTGAACTTCGGCGACATCGCCACGATCTGGCGTGGGGGTTGCATTATTCGCGCGAAATTCCTTAATCGCATCGTCGAGGCTTACAAACGCGATCTCGGGCTGCATAATCTCCTGCTCGATCGCTATTTCACCGGCGTCATTGAAACAACGCAGGACAACTGGCGCGTCGCCGTTTCGGCCGCCGCCGAATATGGCGTCGCCGTGCCGGCGTTTTCTGCTTCGCTCGCGTACTTCGACAGTTACCGCCAGGCGCGGTTGCCTTCCAATTTGCTGCAAGCGCAGCGCGATTTCTTCGGTGCGCACACTTACGAGCGCGTCGATAAGCCGGGCATCTTTCACACCGAATGGATCGAATCGGATCAAAAGCCGGCCGAAAAAGCGACTGAACCGAAAACGCCCGCGCCGGATCACGCTGGCGAGTAGCGGAACGTTGAAGGGTTAAAGCGATGAAGCGTGACAACTGAAATCTCTTCCTTCGCTTCAACGCTGCAACACTTCAACCCTTCAACGCTTAACGAAAATCGTGCGAGGCGGCGCCGACGAGCTGGTTGTATGCGAGAGACTTAAAATCGCGTGCCTTAATGAGCACGACGCCATCGGAATTTTGTACCTCGCCTTCAATCAGCAAAAACGCTTCTTCCGTGATTAACAGGCGAAATCGCTCAAACAAATTTGGATCGACAATCGCATTTGAGACTCCGGTCTCGTCTTCGAGACTGATGAAAACGAAACCTTTTGCCGTGCCGGGCCGTTGACGGCAAATGACATTGCCGGCAATCTGAACGATTGCACCGTGACAAGCATGAATCAGATCGGTTGCGCGCCAGACATTCGGTAAATTTTCGCGCAACAACTTCATCGGATGCGGCCCGGTCGTTAAATTCATCGTTTCGTAATCGGCTTGTACACGCTCCGGCATGGTCATGCGCTTCAGGGGAGATCGCGAATTCTGGGTAGCGCACGCGTCACGCGATCGCGAACTTTTCTGGATGAGCGACAATATCTCGGATTTGCAATGTTTTCGGAAAGATTGTTTCGGCGAGACGCCTAAACCAACACGCGAGACGCGTGCGCTCCCCAGCAGATCGTCGTGCATCGCTTCTTCAACTTCCCACATCGCGGCGCGCCGATGACCGGCGAAACAATTGACCGCGCCGAGCTCGGCGAGCGCGCGGAGTTCTTCTTTCGAAAGCGGCACGCGCCGCTTGAAATCGTCCAGCGAATCAAATTGTCGATCCTGGCGTTGCCGAACGAGTTCTTCCGCATGTTCCTGGCGCAACCCGTTCACCACGCAAAATCCCAACCGCACTGTGTCATCGGAAACCACCGTGCATCGACAATTTGATTGTGAGACGCATACCGGCTTGACCTTCAGGCCATGTCGATACGCATCTTTCACGATTGTCGCCGGCGTGTAAAAACCCATCGGCTGATTGTTAAGCAGGCTCGCATAAAACTCCGGCGCGCGGTGCACTTTCAGATACGCGCTGCCGTAGGCGAGAATAGCAAAACTGATCGCATGCGATTCGGGAAACCCGTAAAGCGCGAATGAGCTGATCGATTGGATAATTTTATCGATCACGTCCGGCGGGATATTCTTCCGCGTCATTGCGGCGCGCAGCTTGAGGCTCACTTTCTGCATCCGCTCCTCGGAACGATGAAAACTTAGGGCGCGTCGCAATTCCTCCGCTTCGTCGCCGGAAAAATCGGCCATGATCATCGCGATTTTCAGCATTTGTTCCTGAAATAATGGAACGCCAAGCGTGCGTCCGAGCACTGGTTCCAATCGCGGATCAAAATAAGTGATCCCCTCGCGCCCCGCCCGCCGCGCCAGATATGGATGCACCATGTCGCCCTGGATTGGGCCCGGCCGAATGATCGCGACTTCGATGACAACGTCATAAAAACATTCCGGCTTCATCCGCGGCAGCGTGGCCATTTGCGCGCGGCTCTCGATTTGAAACACGCCAATCGTGTCCGCCTTTTGCATGATCTCGAAAGCGGCGAGGTCATTTTTTGGAATGTGCGCGAGGTCGAGCGGGTGCCCGCGCTCGCGACATAATTCCAATGCATCCTGCATCACCGACATCATGCCGAGCCCGAGCAAATCCACTTTGACGATGCCAAGATCTTCACAATCGTCCTTGTCCCATTGCGCGACGACGCGCCCAGGCATGGACGCGTTTTCCAGCGGCACAAACGAGCTGAGTTTGTTCTGGCAGATGATCATGCCGCCGGAATGCTGACCGAGATGCCTCGGTAATCCGTAAATCGCTTGATACAAATTGATGAACGCCGGCATGCGCGGGTGTTCTTTGGGCAAGCCGGCCTGTTCAATTTGCGAAGCGAGATCGAGCGTGTGCGGAAAATCGCCGTTCGCGAACAAGTGCGAAAAGCGATCGAGAATGCTCGGTGAAAAATTCAGCGCCTTGCCGATCTCGCGTGCCGCGCTACGACCGCGATATGTAATCACGTTCGCCGTCATGGCCGCGCCATGCTTGCCGTAACGGCGATAGATTTCTTGAATCACGCTTTCCCGCTGATCGCCACTTGGAAGATCGAGATCGATGTCCGGCCAGCCTTTGCGCCCTTCGCTGAGGAATCGCTCGAAAACCAGGTTATTGCTTACGGGATCAACCGGTGTGATGCCGAGGCAATAACAAACGGCGCTGTTGGCTGCGCTGCCGCGGCCTTGCACCATAACGTTATGCTCGCGACAGAAATTGACGATGTCCCAGACAATCAAAAAATATCCGGGGAATCCGAGCTTTTGAATAAGCGCCAGTTCCTTTTCCAGTTGACGCTTCACTGCGCTATTGATCACCGCATATCGCTGTTGCGCACCAAACCAGGTGATCGTGCGCAAAAATGAATCCATCGAATGACCGTCCGGCACCGGAAAATCCGGAAATTCGTAGCCGAGATTTTCCAGCGAAAAGGTGAGTCGCTCGGCCAAGCGTGCGGTGTTTTCAATTGCTTCCCGCCGGTCGCGAAAGAGCTCACGCATTTTCGTGTCACTCTTCAAATGACGTTCGCCGTTTCGCGTCAACAATTTGCCGGCAACATCGAGATGGGTGTGCTCGCGAATGCAGGTGAAAACATCGAGAACTTCTCGCCCGTACGGCTTCGCATACTGCACGCCATTTGTGGCCAGGATGGGCAATCGATAATGAGCGGCAAGATCAACAAGTTGTTGATTGATTCGTTCTTCGCCACGCAGAAAATGGCGTTGAATCTCAACGTAAATATTTTCGCGACCAAACGTGTCGATGAAAAACTGTGCGCGGTTTCCGAGACTCTGGGGAGCGCGGGCTGCTTGCCGGACGGAATTCACGCCTACCTCCGCGATTCGAAAAGAAGTTTGCGGCAAGCTGCCGCAAACAACAGGCTCGCAGCCTGTGCTCCCCAGTCCAAAGAGTGCGACCAATCCTTCGGCGAATTCCGGCAATTCATTCCATTGCGTGGCGCACTTTCCTTTTTCGCTGCGGAGATGCGCTTGCGTCAGCAGTTCGCATAAATTTTTATATCCAGTGCGGTTTTCGACGAGAACCGGCAGAATGCTGCCATCTTCCAGGCTCAACTCGCAGCCGATGATCGGGCGCAGATTATTTTCTCGCGCAGCAACAGAAAAGCGTTGCGCGCCGTAAACGCCGTTGCGATCGAGCAACGCCAACGCCGGCATCTCCAACTCCGCCGCGCGCTCAGCTAATTGTTCCGGAAACGAAGCGCCGCGCAAAAAACTAAAAGCGCTGCCCGCATGTAATTCGACGTATGACATGTTTGCTGTAGCGGTCTATGACCGTCGCTCGATATCTCGGCAAAGAATGCGACTCTCACAGAGCGCAAAGAGACGACTAATCATAGACGCCAGCGACTTCCCAAGTTTCGCCGGTTCGATGACCGCGACATAAGGCACCGTCATCGAGTTGCACGTCCCATTCGGCGCACTCCCAAGATTTTTCATCCCACCAATTCCCGGAAAGCAAATAAGGGCCGCGTTGATCGACCACTTTGCCGCTGATGTTTGCGCTTTGAATGTGAGGAGCAACATTTTCGGAAAGCAAAACCGATGCAGACGCCACTGGCCGAAATCGGCGGAGCGCAACGCGCGACGATCCTGAGCAAGTAGCGACCCTCACCCTACCCTCTCCCTCAGGAAGAGGCGCACGTGCGCCAGCACGGCGGTGAGGGAATTCATCGGCATTTAACTTCCACACAAATGGCTCTATCCGAAATGCATCTGGACGGTGCGTTTCTTCCAACACCGGCGTGCCGACGCGATCGGCGCCGACCAATGCGGTCAATCGTGCGAGCGTTTCGTAAAGCTGCTGCGGATTTTTTAAAGCCGTTTCAAACAATCCAAATTGCTGCGAGACGGGTTTGATCGGTTGCGCATCCAACGAAACGGCAACAATCGGATGCTCCGATTTAAAATTCTCCAGATGCGTATGCAGCATCCGAAAGAGAAGATCGACATCGTTAGTCGGTTGCGGAATTTTGAAGCAGCGTTCGTAACGCTCCTTGTTTGAAAAAGTAATCCGCAGGGTGATTTCTTTGGCGACGAGATAGATTGCGCTCAGCCGCAACGTGAGCTGTTCCAGAAACCGGCGCAGCATGAAAAGCAACGGCTGGGCGGTCTCGATCTCGTGTTCGAATTCAAAGCTCTCTTCAAACGACTCCGGTGGCTGAACAAATTTAAGGAGCCGATTCGATCGCCCATTCGCGCGTTCCCAAAGCCGCACTCCTTCCGGCCCGAGCCGCGCCCCGAATTGTTCCTTATCGAGCGCAGCGAGTTCTCCAAGCGTGTGGATGCCCCACTTGTGCAAGATCGCCAGAATTTCCTGAACTGATTTCTCCGCAATTGAACCGCGTGCTCGCGAATTCTTTCGGAGTTGGACGTTGGACGTTGAGCGTTGGACGTTTTCCGCCTGCGAGTTTGCCAAAGCAGAGCGCTCCATGACCCAATTTAAGGTCAAAGGCTAATATGTTCAAATGAACATTCTAAGACGGCACTACAGCGTTGTTTCAACAGCAAGAACTGGTTTGTGCTTTCTGCCACGCTTGCGATAAATGTGGCGTGACTTGTTCCCTTAATTTCAAGATAGCGAATCGAAACCGCAACTCGCCTTTCATCGGCAGCGTTTACGCTAACCAGCGCGATCCAAAGACCGATGAACACACGAAACAGCCGGTCCATTTCAAATAATTTCCACTGGGCATTTCGGCAGCGCCGCCAAAAACGAGCGGCCGTACGGCTTGGTCACTATCCGGTTGTCGAGAATGACGATGATGCCGTGGTCGCTTTTGGTGCGGATTAAACGCCCGACGCCTTGGCGAAGTTTTAAGATCGCTTCCGGCAACGAATATTCAGTGAAAGGATCGCCGCCGCGTTCCTGGACGAGTTCCAACTTCGCCTCAATGAGCGGATCGTCTGGCACAGCGAACGGCAATCGAGTGATGATCACATTAGAAAGTGCTTCGCCGGGAACATCGACACCGCTCCAGAAGCTGTCGGTGCCGAAAAGGACGCTGCGCGGTGTCGTTTTAAATTGTTCGAGCAACTTCCCGCGAGGCGCGCCGCCGCCTTGCACGAGAAGGTTCATCTTCCTGACCGCGAAAAATTTCTGCATCTGCCCGGCCAACTGCCGCATGTCGCGGTAGCTCGTAAAAAGAACGAACGCGCGACCGTCCGTTTGTTCGACAAAATGCGCGATCCAGTGCTCCAGTTCTTTCTGATATCCGGTGTCGCGCGGGTCCGGCATTTTTTGCACGATGTACAGCTTCATCTGCTTTTGAAAATCGAAAGGACTGCCGAGTTGCAGCGGCTCGGCTTCAGTCGCGCCGATGCGCTCCCGAAAATAAGCCAGGTCGGGGCGGCCGACCGCCAGCGTCGCGCTTGTCATCACGCAACAACAGTTCTCCCGAAAAATCATCCGGCGCAGGACCGGCGCGAGGTCGATGCGCGCGGCGTTGAGCGAAAGAAATTGCGCGGTTTTTCCCGTGCGCTCGACCCAATAAACATGTTCCGGCGCGCTTTGCTCGAGAAAGATGGCGATGCCGTCGCGTGCGTCCCGAATGCGGCGGCCAAATTCCTGCAATTCGGCTTTCAGAAATTCGTCATCGGCGCGCTTCGCCACTTCCGCGATGCGTGCCTGAAGCGCGTTTAATCGCCCCGTGATTGTGTCCGGGACAAAATCGACATCGCGGACACGAAATTCGCGGCCTTTGCGAAAATCAGATCGCGATTCGACCGCGGCAAAAAAATTGTCGACATCATCGACCAGTTCGGCCGCCAACCGGACGCCATTTGCGTCGCGCATCACGGTAAACAAGCCCTTCCGCGTGCGCGCATTGTAGAGCCGTTGAATTGTCGATCTTAGCCCGTATTGCGCGACGCCGATGCCGATCTGGCGTGAAGCGACTTGCTCGACTCTGTGCGCCTCGTCGAAAATAATGAAATCGTTCGGAAAAAGATAACCGCTCTCCCGCTCTTCCTGTTCGTCCGGGCGACCCAGGAGGGTGAA
>JBAQJG010000644.1:0-2666 GCA_049300145.1 Chthoniobacterales bacterium
CCCAGATCATGTTTAAATTCACCAACTACGTGATGATGTTTGCGCCTATCGGCGTGGGCGCAGCTATGGCGCACACGGTCGCGACGCAAGGCCTGGGTGTGCTGGCCAATCTCGGCAAACTCATTGGGTCGCTTTATCTCGCTCTTATCATTTTCGTCACGCTCGTTTTTGGATTGGTGATGCTGATCGCCCGGATTCCAGTGCGACAATTTATTCGTGCGGTGCGCGAGCCGGCCACGATCGCGTTCGCGACCACAAGCAGTGAATCAGCGTTGCCAAAAGCGATGGAAGCGATGGAGCGCTTCGGCGTGCCGCGCTACATCGTTGGGTTCGTGATGCCGACTGGATATTCTTTCAATCTCACGGGCTCGACGCTTTATCTGGCGATGGCTTCGGTGTTCGTCGCGCAAGCGGCCGAGACAACTATGGGCTGGCACATGGGAGTTGGGCAGCAAATCACGATGATGCTGACGTTGATGCTCACCTCGAAGGGCGTAGCGGGCGTGCCGCGGGCGTCGCTAGTGATTTTGCTGGCGACGTTAAATACGTTTGTTCCGGCAGGCCTCGGTCCGGTCGGGATCGCTGTCATCTTCGGAATCGACGAATTAATGGACATGGGACGCACCTGCGTGAACGTAATCGGCAATTGTCTCGCTACGATTGTGGTCGCGCGATGGGAAAGAGAATTCGACGACAAACGTGCGCGCATCTTCGGTACGTCGAAAGAAGCCGAGCTGGATCTAAAATCCGACGATGTCGCTTTCGCCGATGCTGTCGCGCAAGGCGACTAGAAGCGCACTGCAGGATTGCATCGTAATGGGCCTACGATGAAATTTTGGTCTGGTTCCAGAAGGCAATCCATTTATTCGCGGGATCCACGGTTAAAAATCAGAACTCCGCGCTGCCGGGTGTGCGCGCGAACGGAATGACGTCACGGATGTTCGAGACGCCGGTAATGAACATGAGCATCCGCTCGAATCCAAGGCCGAAGCCAGAGTGCGGAACCGTCCCGTAACGGCGAAGATCGAGATACCATTTGTAATCGGCCGGATTCATTTTGTGGCGGCGCATGTTCGCCTCCAATACCTCAAGTCGCTCTTCGCGCTGGCTGCCGCCGACGATTTCGCCAATTCCCGGCACCAGCAGATCCATCGCCGTCACCGTTTTGTCATCATTGTTCAATCGCATGTAGAACGGTTTGATTTCCTTCGGATAATTGAAGACCGTGACCGGACACTTTTGTTTCTCGGTCAGCCGACGCTCGTGCTCCGATTGCAGATTCAATCCGTACTCGACAGGAAACTCGAATTTTTCGCCGCTCTTTTTGAGAAGCTCGATCGCGTCGGTGTAAGTAATACGTTCAAATTTTCTCTCAACTACGAAGTCGAGTCGCGCCAGTAATTCCTTGTCGACGAACTTCGCGAACAAGCCCAATTCCTCCGCGCAGTTTTCGCGCAGATCGACAATGAGATATTTCACAATCTCCTCTGCCAGATCCATATTGCCGTTCAAATCGCAGAAGGCCATTTCCGGCTCAATCATCCAAAACTCGTTAGAATGCCGGGAGGTGTTCGAATTCTCCGCCCGAAAAGTCGGACCAAAGGTGTAGACCTTGGCTAAAGCAGAGGCGAAAGCTTCCGCCTCAAGCTGCCCGCTTACCGTGAGATAAGTCGGTCGCGCGAAAAAATCCTTCGCATAATCGATCTCGCCACTCTGTGTTCGCGGTGGATTCTTGGCGTCGATCGTCGTGACGCGAAACAATTCCCCGGCGCCTTCGCAATCGCTGCCGGTGATAATTGGCGTGTGTACGTAAATGAACCCGCGTTCCTGAAAGAATTTGTGGACGGCGAAGGCCAGCCGGCTGCGCACACGAAAGACGCAGCCGAAAAGATTCGAGCGCGGCCGCAGATGCGCGATCTCGCGCAGGAATTCCGGTGTGTGCCCTTTTTTCTGCAGCGGATAGGTGTCATCCGCGCCGCCCACGATGTCGATCTTATCCGCGACAACTTCCCAATTCTGTCCTTTCCCCTGCGACGCGACTAACTCACCGTGCACGATAATAGAAGCGCCCGTGTTCAAATGCTGGACGTCGGCATAGTTCGGCAACGAATTTTTTGCGATGATCTGAAGGTTGCGCAGACAAGAGCCATCGTTCAGTTCGATGAACGAGAAATCTTTTGAATCGCGTCGTGTCCGCACCCAGCCTTGCACCTGAATCGGCGCGACCGGCGCGGCGCTTTGGAGCGCGTCCTTTACCGAAGTCGGTGAAAGCATCCCATGAAGTTGGCGGATGATCTCGATCCGACAAGCGATTATCGGCGGCGAGGTCGTCGCCTCACTTCGAGACGCGGCAATGACAACATCCGATTCGGAGAAGAAATCTGCGTCGCCCGCCCGATTCGTGTTTACAGGATCGACAGTCAACGTTCAGCTCCAGACGACTGCTTTCGCTGCACCGTCAGTAAACAATGGACCGATGAGGATGAGGAGAAGCGAGCCGCCGCCGACTTTGGCTTCATCAATCGAACGTTTTCGCAATCACAGTTCCCCTGACCAGCAGAAAGCGCAAAAAGAAAGGCTTCACGGTATCGGGGCAAGTAGTTAGCTTAGACTCTGCTGATCACGTCCGTGCAGTAGAGAATCTCTGCTGTTATGCACCTTATTTT
>JBAQJG010000645.1:0-18883 GCA_049300145.1 Chthoniobacterales bacterium
CCCCTGCGGTGGCGGGTGCGCCGGGTGGCGCGGCAGCGGCCCCGGCCGAAGAAAAGAGCGCTTACGAGGTAATCTTGAAAGAGATGGGCGCAAACAAGATCGGTGTCATCAAGGAGGTGCGCGCCGCTGTGCCTGGACTCGGATTGGCGGAAGCGAAGGCACTTGTCGAAGGGGCGCCGAAAACAATCAAGGAGGGCGTGACCAAAGCGGAGGCCGAAGAGATCAAGAAAAAGATCGAAGCGGCTGGCGCGAAAGTCGAAATCAAATAAGTTCGTTTCAGCGGCCCTCGTTGCACAAAAATGACTTGCACGGCGGCCGTTCTTGTTTAATGTGATATTTCGTTAGAAGTAGTCAGACTTATTTTTAACCCGGACTCGGCGGCAAAACAAGGACTGGCAACAAAACGGTGGAGGTCAATTTGACACGCTGCCGTTTTGCTGGTATTTTTGCGCCTCTCGTTCGCCGTTGACCTCGTAGAACGCTTTCCCGCCACGGCCGCTATTTATTGGGGCCGGTGCGAGGATGAACCCATGGTCTAGTGATTATGTCGGAACGTATTTACTTCGGAACCATTAAAGAAGGTATTGAGCCGCCCAACTTGATCGAAGTCCAGCTCAATTCCTACGTCGATTTCCTCCAGAAAGATGTCCCGTTCTCCAAACGGAGGAACTACGGATTGCAGGCGGTTTTCAAGGAGGTTTTCCCGATTGAGAGCTACGACGAAAAAGCGGTCCTCGATTTCAGCCATTATGAAATTGGCGAGCCAAAGCTGAGCGCGCTGGAGGCGCAACGAGAAGGCCAGACTTATAGCGCACCGCTACACGTCACTTTCCAACTGCGCGAGGAAAAGGGAACCAAGGAAGAGAAAGTTTACATGGGCGAAATCCCGCTCATGACGGCGCAAGGCACCTTCGTGATCAACGGCGCCGAGCGGGTGGTAGTGAGCCAGCTGCACCGTTCTCCGGGCATTGCTTTTGAATCGAGCGTCCACCTGAACGGGAAAGTGCTCTACAGCTTCCGCATCATCCCGGACCGCGGCTCCTGGATCGAGGTGCAATTTGATACGGCCGATCTTCTTTACATTTATCTCGATCGCCGCAAACGCCGTCGGAAATTTCTCGCGACAACTTTTCTGCGCGCACTCGGTTACGGCTCCGATGAAGAAGTCATCAAGCTTTTTTACAACGTCGAGAATCTCAAGCTGAGCGAGAAGCTCGACGAAGAAAAGCTCGCCACCAAAGTGCTCACCGCGGAAGTCCGCGACGGTGAAGTCACTGTCGCGCGCGCGTTCGAGCCGCTCACTCTGGCAACGGTCCGCCAGATTATGGGCCTCAAGATTCGCGAAGTTAACGTCATCGATATCTCGCATGACGACACGGTGGTAAAGGCGCTCAGGAAAGATCCAGCGCATGATCAGGAGGAAGCGCTCAAAGATATTTACCGGCGCCTCCGGCCCGGTGATCCACCGACGGTTGCCAATGCCCGCGCTTTGCTCAAGCGACTCTTTTTCGATCCAAAAAAATATGATCTCGGCCGGGTTGGTCGTTACAAGATCAACCAGAAACTTGGGATCAACGTCGATCTTGGCGAGCGCATTTTGACCGACAAAGATTTCATCGCCGCGATCAAGTATTTGATCAATCTACGCCGTGGCGAAGGTACGCTCGACGACATCGATCATCTCGGGAGCCGTCGCGTGCGCACGGTCGGTGAATTGCTCGCCAACCAGTGCCGCGTCGGTCTCGCGCGCACCGAGCGTCTGGTCAAAGAGCGCATGACGTTGTTCGACATCAACGTCGACGGGATGACCCCGCAAAAGCTGATCAACCCGAAGGCGCTGAGCGCAGTCATTCGCGATTTCTTCGGGCGTTCGCAGCTTTCGCAGTTCATGGATCAAACCAATCCGCTGGCGGAGTTGACCCATAAACGTCGTTTGTCCGCGCTCGGCCCTGGCGGATTGTCGCGCGATCGCGCGGGATTCGAAGTGCGTGACGTGCATCCGTCACACTACGGCCGCATTTGTCCGATCGAGACCCCGGAAGGTCCAAACATCGGCCTCATTAGCTCGATGAGCACCTTCGCGCGCATCAACGAATTCGGTTTCATCGAGACGCCGTATCGTAAGGTCGAGAAAGGCCGCGTGACGGATCAAATTGATTACCTCACGGGCGATCGCGAAGAAAATTTCCTGGTCGCGCAGGCCAATGCGCCGATTGACGGCCGCGGACATTTCACTGGCGAGAAGGTTTCCGTGCGTTATCGGGGCGACTTTCTCGAAGTCGATCCGGCGAAAGTGCATTACATGGACGTGTCGCCGAAACAACTTGTGTCAGTGGCGGCGGGCCTGATTCCGTTCCTCGAACATGACGACGCGAACCGCGCGCTCATGGGCTCCAACATGCAGCGCCAAGGCGTACCGCTCATTGTTTCCGAGACGCCACTGGTAGGAACCGGGCTGGAAGCGAAGGTGGCGCGGGATTCGCATGCTGTCGTTCTCGCGACTGACAGTGGCAAGGTCGCGTCGGTGACGGCGGATCAAATTGTCGTCACTAAAGATGGTCACATTGCCGAGGGGCGCAAAAAATTAAAAACCGACCTCGAAGCCGGCATTCATGTTTACGAACTGCGAAAATTCATGCGCTCGAATGCCGGCACGTGTGTGAATCAGAAGCCGATCGTGATGAAAGGCCAGCACGTGAAAAAGGGACAGGTCATCGCCGACGGTCCGAACACCGATCATGGCGAGCTCGCGCTCGGGCGCAATGTGCTCGTCGCGTTCATGCCCTGGAATGGCTACAACTTCGAGGACGCGATCATGATCTCGGAGAAGGTCGTGAAAGAGGACATCTACACCTCCATCCACATCGATGAGTTTGAAATCGGCGCGCGCGACACCAAGCTCGGCCCCGAAGAAATCACGCGCGATATTCCGAATGTCAGCGAAGAAGCGTTGCGCAATCTCGGTCCGGATGGCGTGGTGCGCGTTGGCGCAGAAGTGAAACCGGGAGACATTCTTGTCGGTAAGATCACGCCCAAGAGCGAGACCGAACTTGCGCCGGAAGAACGCCTGCTCCGCGCGATTTTCGGCGAAAAAGCCGCCGATGTGAAAGACACATCCTTAACTGTGCCATCCGGCACCTACGGCATCGTGATGGATGTAAAGGTTTCGTCGCGTCGCGAAGTTGCGCGAGAAAAGCTCACGCCGACGGAAACGAAGCGGCAACTAAAAGCGATCAGCGAAGAACACAAGCGCAAGAAAGAAGAGCTGACCGAACAACTGACTGACGCGCTCTCGAATATTTTGTTGGGCGAGAAAATCCCTCTCGATGTGGTGAACGCTGTGACCGGCGAAATCATCATCCCGGCCAACCGAAAAATCACCAAGACGCTGCTGCGCAAGCTGGCCAACGTTTACGACCACATCGAGATCGACCCGAGCCCGATCCGCAACAAGATTCGCGAGATCATCAGCTCGTACGAACACAAATTCGCCGAGCTCGATCTCGAACGCGAACGCTCAATGGACCGGGTGGAGAGCGGTGATGACATCGATCCTGGCATCATCAAGCAGGTCAAAGTTTATATCGCGAGCAAACGCAAATTGAGTGTCGGGGACAAGATGGCCGGCCGCCACGGCAACAAGGGCGTGGTCGCGCGCATCGTTCCGGAAGAAGACATGCCGTTCCTCGCCGATGGAACGCCGGTGGAGATTGTCCTCAATCCCTTGGGCGTGCCGAGCCGTATGAATGTCGGCCAGGTTCTGGAGACCCATCTCGGCGTTGCCGCCAAGGCGCTTGGGTTCAAGGTCGCGACGCCAGTTTTCGATGGCATTAAGGAAAGTAAAATCCGCGAATATCTGAAAGACGCGCGCAAGAATGAAGGCTTCAGTTGGGTCCAGGAAAACGGTAAAGCGCGCTTGTTCGACGGCCGCACCGGCGATCCTTTCGATCAGGAAGTGGTGGTCGGCTACATCTACATGATGAAGCTTGGTCACCTCGTCGCGGACAAAATTCACGCGCGCGCTGTCGGTCCTTACTCGCTCGTCACGCAGCAACCGCTCGGCGGGAAAGCGCAGTACGGCGGTCAGCGTTTCGGCGAGATGGAAGTCTGGGCGCTCGAGGCTTACGGCGCAGCTTACACGTTGCAGGAATTGCTCACCGTCAAGTCGGACGACGTGCAAGGCCGCACGCGCATTTATGAGTCAATCGTCAAAGGCGATAATTCGCTCGAAGCGGGAACGCCGGAATCTTTCAACGTCCTGATCAAGGAAATGCAGAGTCTCGGCCTCGACGTCAAAGTCGGTGGTCAGGCGCCGAGCAGTGTCTTCGACAATGTGGCGTAATTTAGAACCATCATTTTAAAGAATCATGAACGAACATTCCTGGCGTGAATTAGTGGGCGAAGAGCGCCCCGTGGGTTTTGAGCAAGTGGCCATCGGCGTCGCGTCGAGTGACACGATGCGGTCCTGGAGCAAGGGCGAAGTTAAAAATCCGGAGACGATTAATTACCGCACCTTTAAGCCGGAAAAGGGCGGCCTTTTCTGCGAGCGGATTTTTGGTCCGACACGGGATTGGGAATGCTCCTGCGGAAAATACAAGCGCATCAAACACAAGGGCGTCATTTGCGATCGTTGCGGCGTGGAAGTGACGCTCGCCCGGGTTCGTCGCGAACGCATGGGGCATATTGAACTGGCCGTGCCGGTTTCGCACATCTGGTTTTACAAATGCATGCCGTCGCGCCTCGGCCTCATGCTCGACATGAGCGCGCGCCAGCTCGAGCGCGTCATCTATTACGAGGATTACATCGTCATCGATCCGGGCAAGACGCCGCTGCAAAAGACGCAGCTCCTCAATGAAGTTGAATATCGTGAAGCCCAGGAGCAATACGGCGACGATTTCGTGGCCGGCATGGGCGCGGAAGCTGTGAAAAAACTTCTCTCGGAGATCGATCTCAAGAAGCTCAACAAAGAGCTTGAGAAAGCGATGGGAGCCACCAAGAGCAAACAGATCCGCAAGAAACTGGCCAAGCGGCTCAAGCTCATCCAAGGCTTCCAAAATTCGCATGCGCGTCCCGATTGGATGATCCTCGACGTGTTGCCGGTCATCCCGCCGGATTTGCGGCCCCTCGTTCCGCTCGAAGGCGGACGCTTTGCCACCTCGGACCTCAACGATCTGTATCGCCGCGTCATCAACCGCAATAATCGTCTCAAGAATTTGCTGCTGCTCAAAACGCCCGACGTCATCATCCGCAATGAAAAACGGATGTTGCAGGAAGCAGTGGATGCGTTGTTCGACAATGGCCGGCATGGTCGCGCGGTGACCGGCGCGGGCAATCGACCGCTCAAATCTCTCAGCGACATGCTCAAGGGCAAGGGGGGACGTTTCCGTCAGAACTTGTTAGGCAAGCGCGTGGATTATTCAGGCCGGTCGGTCATCGTCATCGGTCCGGAATTAAAACTTCATCAATGCGGTCTGCCGAAGAAGATGGCGCTGGTTCTCTTTGAGCCATTCATTATTCGCCGGCTCAAGGACCTCGGTTACGTGCACACCGTGCGCAGCGCGAAAAAGATGATCGAGCGCCAGACGCCGGAAGTATGGGATATTCTCGACGAAGTCACCAAAGGTCATCCGGTATTGCTCAATCGCGCGCCCACGCTGCATCGATTGTCGATCCAGGCGTTTGAGCCGCAATTGATCGAAGGGGAAGCGATTCGCATTCATCCGCTCGTCTGCACCGCTTACAATGCGGATTTCGATGGTGACCAGATGGCCGTGCACGTGCCGCTCTCAGTGGAAGCGCAAATGGAAGCGCGCATGCTCATGCTCGCACCGAACAACATTTTCTCGCCTTCAAGCGGCAAACCAATTACGACGCCCTCCCAAGACATCACGCTCGGCTGTTATTACCTGACACAAAATCCGCGCCGCGCCGCCGGAAGCGATGGCAACGGCCGTCTTTCATTGTTTACCGACGCCGTCGAAGTGGAATTTGCCATGGCCGAGGGAAGCATTCGGACGCACGATCGCATCAGGATCAAGAACCCCGATTACGGCCAGCAGACGACTTATGGAAACGCCGAGGCAAAGATCATCGAAACAACGGCAGGCCGGGTCATCTTCAATCAGATTTGGCCGAAACAGCTTGGATTTTTCAACAAACCCGCGGGCAAGAAACAACTCAGCGACATCATCTGGCGCTGCTACCAAATCGCTGGCCCGGCCGAAACGGTCGCGACCTTGGACAAATTGAAGGAGCTTGGGTTTGCCGAAGCAACCAAGGCCGGGATCTCGATCGGAATTTCGGACATGATCATTCCGAAAGAGAAACAGACCGAGCTTGAAAATGCTTACAAACAAATCCGGCAAGTCGAGCAGCAATATCGCAAAGGCATCATCACGGACGGCGAGCGGTATAACAAGATCATCGACATCTGGACGCATGCAGGCGATGAAATTTCGAGCGTGATGTTCCGGACCCTCGAACATAACGAGGGTCGCAAGGAACTTAACCCCGTCCACTTAATGGTGGACTCGGGAGCGCGCGGCAATCGTCAGCAGGTGCGTCAGCTCGCCGGCATGCGTGGTTTGATGGCGAAGCCGAGCGGCGAAATCATCGAGCGCCCGATCACTTCAAATTTCCGCGAAGGTTTGAGCGTGCTGGAATATTTCATCTCCACCCACGGCGCGCGCAAGGGTCTCGCTGACACCGCGCTCAAAACTGCGGACTCCGGTTATCTCACGCGTAAGCTCGTCGATGCTTCGCAAGATGTGATCATCAACGAAGAAGATTGCGGGACCGTCAACGGCATCGTTGTGCGGTCGATCTACGAGGGCGACGAGGAAGTTGTCGATCTGGCCACGCGCATCATTGGACGCGTCAGTTGCGAGACGGTGGTCGATCCGGTAGAGAAAAAGAAAAAGGTCGTCAAAGCGAATCAGCTCATCGACGAGAAGATCGCGGCCGAGTTGCAGCGCATCGGTGTGGAGCAGCTCAAGATTCGCTCCGTTCTCACTTGCGAATGTGGCCGCGGAGTTTGCGCGTATTGTTATGGGCGCAATCTCGCCACCGGCCAGTTTGTCAAGCTTGGCGAAGCGGTCGGCATCATTGCTGCGCAATCAATTGGCGAGCCTGGGACGCAGTTGACCATGCGGACATTCCACATTGGGGGCACGGCCAGCCAAACCTTCAAGCAGCCGATCATCAAGGCGAAGAACGATGGCACGATTCGGTTCAACGATCTCCGCACCGTGCAAGCGCTCGACGGCAGCTGGATTGTTTTGAACAAGAACGGCTCGATCAGCGTGCACAACGCCGAGGGCCGCGAACTCGAACGCTATAATGTTGTCATCGGCTCGGTCATTTCCAAGAAGGACGAGTCGCCGGTCAAGAAAGGTGAGACCTTTGTGCAATGGGACCCGTACAACGTGCCGATCCTGACCGACAAAAGCGGCAAGGTTGAATTCCGCGACATGATCGCGGGCGTCACGATCAAGCGGGATGTCGATGAAGCAACCGGACTGATGGGGACGGTGATCATCGAACACAAGGAAGATTTGCATCCGCAAATCGTGATCGTCGCCGAGAAGAAGGAAGTGCTGGCCAGTTATTCGATCCCTGCTGGCGCGCACGTCATTGTCGAAGAAGGCCAAAAGGTTCGCGGGGGCGCACTGCTCGCGAAGACGCCGCGAAAAGTGGCGAAGACCAAAGACATCACCGGCGGCTTGCCGCGCGTGGCGGAATTGTTCGAAGCTCGTCGGCCCAAAGATGCAGCTGAGATCGCGAAGATCGATGGCGTCGTCGAGATGGGCGGAACTGTTCGTGGCAAGCGCCGCTTAATTTTGAAAGATCCGGCAACTGGTTCCGAGGAAGAGCATCTCATTCCGCTGACCAAGCACATTATCGTTTTCAAGGGCGATTTCGTGAAGAAAGGCCAGCAAATGACCGAAGGTCCCGTAGTACCGCACGAAATTCTCGAAGTCTGCGGACCGCAGGATTTGCAGGAACATTTGGTTAACGAAGTGCAGGAAGTTTATCGGCTCCAAGGCGTGGAAATTAACGACAAACATATCGAGATCATCGTGCGTCAAATGCTGCGCAAGGTGAAAATCACCGATCCGGGTGACACTTCGTTACTCTGGGGCGATCAAGTTGATCGGCTCAACTTCGAAGCGGAGAACGCGCGCGTGGTCGAGCAAGGCGGCAAGCCGGCCGAAGCCACGCCGGTGCTCCTCGGCATTACCAAGGCTTCACTTGAGACCGACAGCTTTATTTCAGCGGCATCATTCCAAGACACGACGCGTGTGCTCACTGAAGCAGCCACGCTCGGAAAGGTTGATCGTCTGCGCGGATTCAAAGAGAATGTGATCATGGGTCATTTGATCCCGGCCGGGACGGGATTCCCTGCGCACCGCGAGATCAAACTCGTGGAAAAGGGCGAACCAATCGGCGCAGCGGTCGTGGAAGAACCAGAAGCGCAACCGGCGGTCGGGTAAACCAAGCCAATGGAGTGATGGGCGTCCAGAAAGGCCATTACTACCTTACTTCATCACTCCGATACTCCGGCTGGTGCCGATGTCGATCGTAACCAAAACCGGCGATAAAGGTGAAACCTCGCTCATGTACGGCCGGCGGGTGTCGAAGGCCGATCCGAGGGTCGAGGCCTATGGTTGTGTCGACGAGCTGAACGCCGCGCTCGGTCTCGCGCGATCCATTTGTGGCGACAAGTTTGTTTCGGGACAAATTTTCGCGGCGCAAAAGGATTTGATTCTGGTCATGGGCGAGCTGGCGACTGCGCGTGAAGACCTCGATCGTTACGTCAAAGATGGATTTCACCTCACGAGCGCGAGCATGGTGGATCGACTCACAGAGGTGATTGTTGATCTCGAAAAAGACAAGGCGCTTTATCCGCAGGATTGGGTGGTCCCAGGGTCCACAGCCGTTTCTGCAGCGCTCGATTTTGCGCGAACCACGTGCCGGCGCGCCGAGCGACGTGTCGCGATGCTGATTGTCGACGAAAAGGATTTCAATCCGGAGATTTTGCGCTACCTCAACCGCCTTTCCGACTTTTGCTGGTTGCTCGCGCGCTCCGTCGACAAAGGGGAGAAGGCGTCGCGTTGAAATTCTCCGTCTTCTGATGAACTGGACGAAGCGTTGTGATTGTCGATCTCTTAGTTTGACATTGGATGTTGAACAGCCTGCTCGCGACAGCCTTTGGAGTTGAGCGCTCGCCACGGCGTAGCCCGTCCCGGACGAAGGCGGGTCGGACGTTTGCTTCTAACATTCTGCTTGCCTTTGCCGTAGCTGTGTAGCACGTTCCCCGTTCCGCTGCGGCATTTCGCCGGCGCGATTTTCTATGGCAGATACAACAGAATTAGTGCCTGAATTATTGGAGGCAGGCGTGCATTTCGGACACCAGACCAAGCGCTGGAACCCAAAGATGAAGCCATTCATCTTTGAGCAGCGCAATCAGATCTACATTATCAACCTCGACGAGACCGTTCAGCAGTTGCATCGCGCGACGGAATTTCTTCAAGAAGTCACGCGTCGCGGTGGCAAGATTTTGTTCGTGGGCTGCAAGAAGCAGGCGCAAGAAGCGATCAAGGAAGCGGCGCTGGCTTGCGGCCAATTTTATGTTAACCAGCGTTGGCTCGGCGGCACACTCACCAATCTCTCGACCATTCGCAAGAGTATTGGACGCTTGAAGTACATCGAGGAGATCGAGCAATCGCCCGAGTACAAGAAAATGGGCAAACAGGAATTGGCCGCTCTCAATCGCGAGGCCGCGAAACTGAGGCGCAATCTCGATGGAATAATCGAGATGTCGCAGTTGCCCGATGCGATGGTCGTGATCGACACGACGCGCGAGCAAAATGCGGTGAATGAGGCGCGTCGGCTCGGAATTCCAGTTGTCGCAATTGTCGATACCAACTCCGATCCCGAAATGGTCGATTATCCAATCGCGGGAAACGATGACGCGATTCGGGCCATTCGCGTGATTCTGCAAAAGCTGGTCGATGCCATCGTTTCGGCGAGCAGCGAAGCGCGAATTCGTGAGCAAGTCGAGATGGCTGGCGTTTCCGCTTAGGAACGCCCAACGCTCCACACTCAACATCGAACGCCCAACGTTCAACTCCGATGGAAATTAATCCACAACTTGTTAAGCAGCTTCGCGACAAGACCAACGCGGGCATGATGGATTGCAAGCGCGCTCTGGCGGAGAGCGGCGGTGATCTCGGAAAGGCGGAGGCAATTTTGCGGACAAAAGGCATCGCCAGCGCCAGCAAAAAAGCCTCGCGCGCAACCAGAGAAGGCATCGTCGCTTCTTACATTCACTTGCAAGGCAAGGTGGGCGTGCTGGTGGAAGTGAATTGCGAGACGGACTTTGTTGCCAAGAACGAAAATTTTCGCGAGTTCGTGAAAGACATCACCCTGCACATCGCCGCGGCGCACCCGCTTTATGTGAGCCGGGAAGAAGTGCCGGTGAAGATTATCGTTGCCGAGAAGGCGATTTATGAAAGCCAGGTCAAAGGCAAACCCGCCAATGTGGTGAATAAAATTGTCGATGGGAAACTCGACAAGTTTTACAGCACGGTGTGTTTGCTCGAGCAGGGTTTCATAAAGAATCCCGACCAAACTATCAAAGAGCTCCTCAGCGCGAAAATCGCAGAGCTTGGCGAGAACATTGTTATCCGGCGCTTTACGCGTTACTTGGTGGGCGAGCCACTCGCGGCGGAAGCGTAAAATTCGCGCGGTCGTATTTTCGTTTATCCTGTAGCGGCAGTCTATGACTGTCGTTAGAATTAAGATTCATGGGATTGACGCAGTACAAACGCAAACGCGACTTCGCGAAAACCGCCGAACCCAAAGGCGGCAAACCATTACCAAAACAGGTCCGCGGCGCATCGCGTTTCGTCATTCAAAAGCATGATGCCAGCCGTTTGCATTACGATTTTCGGCTGCAAATGGACGGTGTTCTCAAGTCGTGGGCGGTGCCGAAAGGACTTCCCTGGAAGCAGGGTGAAAAACATCTCGCCGTGGAAGTGGAAGATCACCCCCTCGAATACGAGAATTTCGAGGGCCTGATTCCGCCGGGAAATTACGGCGGCGGGACAGTGATGGTTTGGGACCGGGGAACATACTACGTTTACGGTGAGCAGCCGCTGAAATCATTGCACGAGGGCAAACTGCATCTCGTGCTCGATGGCGAGAAAGCAAAAGGCGAATGGGCGCTCATTCGAATTCGTGGCGGCGGAGGGAAAAATCAATGGCTGATTCTAAAAGCGGGATCGAGCGCAAAGCCGATTTCGAAAAAGCGCGACGATCAATCGGTCAAAAGCGGCCGCACCATGAAACAGATCGCGCAAGATCGGGACGCGGAATGGGAATCGAACCGAGATGGGCGACAAGGATCCTCTGATTCGAGTGCAACATCGACATTAAAATCTCGAATCAAGGCCGCGCTTAAAAAAAAAGAGCAAGAAGAGGCAGGGCCTAACGGACCGTCGCGCCGACGATCTTCCTCCCGTGATAAACAAAATGCAGATTATCCAGAGGCGCTAGCCGATTTGCCGAAGGCTAAGCCCCGGTTCATCGAACCAATGAAGCCTCGGCTCGTGGAAAGGGCGCCGCCCGGCGGTGAATGGCTTTACGAACTGAAGTTCGACGGCATCCGCGCCGTCGCGGTCAAGATCGACAATAAGGTTTCACTCATGTCGCGGAACGAAAACGACCTTGGTGCGCGCTTCCCGGAAATTGTCGCGGCCGTAAAAAATTTGCTGGTGGCCGAATGTGTGATCGATGGCGAAGTGGTTGCGCTCGATGAAGAGGGCCGGTCGTCATTTCAACTTTTGCAGGCGCGCGAGATGGAAGGAAAGAAATCGCCCATTTATTTCTACGTTTTTGATTTACTTCAGCTCGAAGGCAAAAGTTTGATCTCGCTGCCCTTGGAGCAACGGAAAAAATTTATCGAACAGCTTTGCGCCGATGCCGGCGAACCAATTCGTTTCTCCGGCGAAATTGGCGGGGACGCGCAGGCCTTGCTCGCCGAAGTTAAACGCCGCGGCTTGGAGGGAATTATCGGCAAGCGCCGCGATTCCGTTTATGAACCCGGCCGGCGGAGCGGCGCCTGGATCAAACTCAAGTGCGTGAACGAGCAAGAGTTCGTCATCGGCGGTTATACGCCACCAGGCGGATCGCGGAAACATTTCGGGGCGATTCTGGTCG
The DNA here is from genome assembly GCA_049300145.1 of Chthoniobacterales bacterium. GTDB lineage: Bacteria > Verrucomicrobiota > Verrucomicrobiia > Chthoniobacterales > UBA10450 > AV133. The sequence goes on from JBAQJG010000645.1 coordinate 12,223, forward strand.
GGTATTACAAGAACAATCACCTAATGTTTGCCGGCAAAGTTGGATCGGGATTCACAGCGAAATCATTGTCGATCTTGCACAAGAAATTTCGCGGTGGAGAGCGCGGCGACTGCCCGTTTGCCGACCTGCCCGCAAAACAGGGAGGCCAATGGGTGCAAGGCATCACGCCTTCGATGATGCGGAAAATGCACTGGGTAAATCCGGTTTTCGTCGCCCAAATCAAATTTGCCGAGTGGACCCGTGACGGAAAATTGCGTCAGCCGGTTTTCCTCGGTTTGCGAGAAGATAAGAAGGCAAGCGAAGTTCGCCGCGAACAATAGCTGGCCGGGCCGTCTCTCCCATGGGCGCAAGATTGTAGCCACCGGCGTTGACCGCGGCCTGGGTTCAGTGTCCCCCGGGCTGCAAAAATGCCGCAGCATTTCCAACACGTTTGCGCGACGAGTTCCTTAAAGATTTGTCGACATGCAACAATCCGATCTCGGCTCCTTCGCACCGGTGACATAAGCGGACAAAAGAGGGAAGCGCGGTCCCTCTGGAATCGAGGCGCATAAAGAACAATTGACAAATAATTGATTGACTCCTCTGGATATAAAAATCCAGACTGATGCGAGGAACGACTTTCACAAAGGATACCTGAAGGGGCTGGCGCTGAATTTGATTTGGGAGGACAGGTCCGGGCCACAATAGTCATGCGAGCGCTTACCAAGATTTCCGCCCTCTTCGTATGGGTGGTTGTTGCGGCAGCGGCCACCGCCGATCCTCAATACCAGATTTACGACATCGGCGTCGTTCAAACCGGCGACACCGCGTCGCAGGGTTTTGGTGTATCGACTGAGGGGATCGCCGTCGGCCGCTCGTTTCGGAGCGGCGGAAGCCAGGCCTTCACCTGGACTCTTGGCGGCGGCATCGTCGGCCTGCCGAACTTATCCGGCCGCAGCTTCTGCGTTTCCAACAGCGCTAACGACAGCGGCTTGGTTGTTGGTACCGGCGCGACTACGTCGTTCGGCTCGGCCCGGCTGCCGGTGGTTTGGCAGAACGGCGTGGTTTCGCAGCTTCCTCTTCCTCCCGGCCAAACGCTGGGCGACGCGAACCACGTGAACGCTTCGGGCGTCGCGGTCGGCTCAGTCAACGGCGGAAGCCTGCAGCGCGGGGTGATCTACAGTGAGGGGAGCGCATCGATCATCACGCAGACGACGTCGAACGGAAGCTACTTTCTGACGGCGTTCGGTATCAACGATTCAGGCCGGATCGTGGGGCAGGGCATTGATCCAAACAACGCCGCCGTCAACGTCGGGATCGTCTACGACATTGGCGCCAGCATGGCCTTCAGCGTCGGCGCGCTCCCCGGGCTCAACGGGGCCCTCGCTTTCGGCGTGAGCAACACCGGCTACGTCGTCGGATCGAGCATGCTGAATCAAGGCTCGGGTTTGCCGTTCATCTGGTCGGATGCGGGCGGAATCATCGCGATTCCGCTCGCATCAGGCACAAGCCAAGGCTCCGCACGGGCAGTGAACTCGGCTGGGTGGGTGGTTGGCAATGATTCCTCGGCATTCTCGATTCCGTTCCTCTACGACGGCACGACAACCTACCGCCTCGCGGATCTCCTGCCGAATGGGTCCGGCTGGGACTTGTCCATGAACACCTCGTCGTCCGCCCTCGGCATTAGCGACAACGGCGTCATCGTCGGCACCGGTGTACACAACGGCGCGACGCACGCGTATGCGATGGTCCCGGCGCTTCAGCTCGGCTCAGCCGTTTCCCGCAAGACACACGGCGTCGCGGGCACGTTCGACATTCCACTCCCGCTCTCGGGAAATCCTGGCGTCGAATGTCGCACAGGCGGGACGACCGGCGACTACACGCTCGTGTTTACTTTCACTAACAACGTGACGAGCGGCAACGCCAGCGTGACCGGCGGCATCGGGAGCGTCTCGGGTATGCCAACCTTTTCCGGTAACACTATGACGGTTAACTTGACCGGCGTCGCGAACGCGCAAACGCTCACAGTCACGTTGAGCGGCGTGACCGACGAGTTCTCCCAGGTTTTGCCTGACACACCAGTGAGCGTGAACATGCTCATCGGTGACACCAGCGGCAACGGCGTGGTCAACGCCACCGATGTCGCGCAGACCAAAGGCCAGGTTGGCCAGCCTGTAACCAGCAGCAACTTCCGCACGGATGTGAACGCCAATGGCATCATAAACACGTCGGACGTGGCCATCGTAAAAGCGCACTCCGGCGGGAGCATTAGCGCACCCCACACGGGCTCGAAGTAATGCCGCAACGGCCACTGGGCATTAATCCCAGCGGCAGGCACGAAAGGAACGGGCTCGTGTCTAAAAAATAGCCTGGCAGAGCACCGGGATCCGACGTTTATCCATTGAGCAAAAAATGCACGATGACACGTCATTAATGGGCGCGGACTGCGTGCATCCTTCCGCGAAAGAATACGCCGAGTGGGAGAAGCTGATTTTCCCGACTGCGTTCGAGCTGCTGATCAAGTAAATAGACCGCGGTGTTCGCCTTGGCATTCCAAGTGGAACAGTGAATTATTCGGGTCCGCTGAGATTTTTTGAATCCGAAAAGGCCATGTCCTGCATCGAATCAGAAAAGACGCAAACATTCATGAATAGAATTACGATTTCAGTCCTCACCACGTTCATCATTCTCGTCACCAGCTGCGAATGGCTCGGCGTTCGAGGCAACGGCCATATCACCACCGATCAACGCACCGTCACCGCCTTTTCCGAGATCGAAGCGGAGGGCGCATTCGAGATCGAATGGCGCAGCGGAGCGCCTGCACTCAGCATTACGACGGACGAGAATCTTTTGCCCTACATCGAGAGTCGTAACATCGACAAGCGCCTTCGGCTCCATTCGCGCGATCGTATCCGGCCGACGCACGGCACCAAAATTGTCGTTTCGAGTCCGACCCGCTCTGCGGCAAGACTCACCGGCGCGACCCGACTGACCACCAATCAACTCAGTGGCGCAAAGTTCGCCGTCGAATCCACGGGCGCAGCGCGCGTCACGCTCGATGGAACTGTGGATGAGCTGCTCGCCGATATGACGGGTGCCAGCGAGTTAAACGCGAAATCGCTGCAAACCAAGACCGCACAGCTTTCGACAACCGGCGCGGCGGACGCGGACATCTCAGTCAGCGACACCTTGAAAGTCTCAATCACTGGCGCGGGCAAAGTTAATTATTCCGGAAATCCGCCGACGATCGAGAAACACATCACCGGCGCGGGATCGATCCGCCACCAGGAGTAAGGCTATGTCATTCGCACTTATACTTTGGGTGCTCATTTGTAACGCGACTTCGGAGTAAAGCGGCGGCTTCGCATGGTGGCCGCAGTCGCCCGATCGGCGCAGCGCTATCTGCGCGCGATCGCTCGGTAATCATTCGACTGGTCGGTCGCGCGCTGCCGATGGTGGATCGACCGCTCCGTCGGGCGATGTTATTTGAGGTGCGGCTTCGCCGCCTTATTTTTAGCATCGAGCAAGGGACTGCTCGATCCACCAATCGTTTGCGACGATTTGAGATCGGCAATACAAACAGTTGCTGCAATGAATCGCAAACTTCCATTCCTAATCCGAATTTTAAGTTGGTTTGCGGCGCTCGCGTCGGCGGGCATGTATTTGTCGATCTTGCTCGCGGTTTTGCGATGTCGGGCCACACATCATGGGCGGCGAGCGCGTCTCGCGCAGCGAATGGCTGTACATCGCTGCGCCGCTCGTTGCGGTCATCGGCGTTTTGATGGCGCTGATCGCTTTCGGATTCGCTGCGCAAAAACATTGGTCGCGTCACTTCGTTATTGCGATGTTCAGCTTGATTATTGTTTACGCGTCAATCCTCGGCGCCCTGAATCTAATTCATCACGCGGTCATGTGGCGCGCCATCATCAACGCTTCGGTGTTTGGTGCCGTGGCGGTCTGGTATTTTTACTTTAAATCGAACGTCGCCGCTTATTTTCGCGAGCTGCGCGATCGACATAATCTGTAGGGCGAGCGCTCCCTTGGCGCGCCGTAGCCTTGGCGAAGGCGGCCGCTTGCCCCGTCTCGATTTGGCAACCGACGCGGTTGCCCTACAATCCGCCATGAATTCCGACCGAAAATTGATCTTTCGCTACCGGCTCAGCCTCGGCTCCTTTATTTTCGGATTGATCGTCAGCGGTCTCACCGCGTTTCCCCTTGAACTGGAGACGGCATTACTGAACCGATTATTCGGGATTCACCAGGGAATTAATCCCGCGTCGATCTTCTTCAGAGTCCGCCTGTTTATCAGTGTCGTTCATTACGCGATTCACGATACCTACACACGATTTCCATTTTTTGGTTACGGAACGGATTGGCTCGGCTTCGGTCACTTTGTTGTTGCCGCGTTCTTCATCTTGCCATTTGCCAATTCACTTCGATACCGAGCGATCTTGCACGTCGGTTTGATTGCGTGCGCCGGCGCAATTGCGGTTGCGTTGATCAGCGGACCGATCCGCGGCGTTCCATTTTTTTGGACGCTCATCGATTGCAGCTTCGGAATCGTCGGCGCAATTCCGCTCCTTTATTGCCTGCGACTCACCCGCTCGCCACCGGACGAGTCCGTCCGACCGGCGGACAAGATCGACAACAAACTGTAGAAGACGCCGTGCTCCCGAACAACCGAGGTCAACAACCTCGGCTACAACTCGTCAATCAAGCGCGGTAGGGCGATGACGGCAGGCTCGCGAACTACTCGCGTCGCAAATTGCGAGAGTGACGTTTTCTCGGGATTCACTTCGATGAGTTGACCATTCTTGCGGCCGGCTCGCAGCGCCCAATCGACGATGTATCCAAAGGTGGCGGTTGTTCCGGCCGCGATCACGACATCGCAAGCCCCGCGGGCGAGATAACTTTCAACAACGTCGATCTTAGCCGGATCTAACTGTTCGCCGAACCAAACCACGCCGGGCCGCATGACCGCGTCGCACTCCGAACATTTCGGCAGTTCGACATCTTTCCCCTCTTGCTCTCGATGCGTGAAATCGCACCGCGAACAACGAGTGAGAAAAATATCGCCGTGAATTTGCACCATCTTTTCTTTTCCCACTCCGGCGCGCGCATGAAGATCATCCACGTTCTGGGTAACGAGCAGAAATTCGCGAGATAGGATCGACAATCGCGCGATCGCTTCATGCGCGGCGTTCGGCTGAGCGCTGCGAAGGCGTTGTCGTCGCTCGCGATACCATTCCCAAACTAATTCTGGATTTTTCTCGAAAGCTTCCGGCGTCGCTAGCTTCATCGGGTCCAAGTTTCGCCAGTAACCATCTTTCCCACGAAAAGTCGGGATGCCGCTCTCGGCTGAAACGCCGGCGCCGGTGAGAACAAGAATCCGTGCGTCGAGCATGGTGGGAGACTGTCGATCCCGCGCGCGAGGTCGACAATCGATTCTGCGGCTGCCGTCAAAAAAGATCGCGTCACCAATCAAACAAACGTATAACTCGAAGCGAAGGCATTCTTTTATGAAAAAACAAATACTGAAATCCGGGTTGCTCATTGCGATTTGTTTGCAATCTGCGTCCGCCATTGCCGCGACGGATACTCCGGAAACGCGCCGCCGCGAAGCCGAACGTTACCTCCAGGCGACCCCACCGAAGGCAATGTTCGAGGACATGGCCGACAAAATGGCTGTGAACCTTCCGCCGGCCGAACGCGAGAAATTCAAACAAATGTTGACCTCGCAGCTCGACATCGCGGCGCTGACCAAAGCGATGGCTGATGCCTTGGTAAAACATTTTACCACTGAGGAGCTAAAGGCATTGGCCGATTTTTATGGCTCGCCGGTCGGAAAATCGGCGATGCAAAAGTTCGGCGCCTACAATGGCCGACCTGATGCCGACGATGCAAGGCGAGATTATGAAAGCGCAGGCAAAAGCGAACCAATCACTCCCGAATCAATCGCCGCGCTAAAGATCGACCAAGGGCTAGATGCGGCAGCCTCGTGTTCATAAGAAAAAATTGATATGAAAAAAGGATGCCTCATCGCGCTGGCGGCCGGTCTTGCACTGGTCGTGATTATCATCCTCCTGGCCTTCGGGTTGACGCGCGGTGCGGTCAAAGCTGGAAACGAGTTTCTTGGGTTGATCGGCTCCGGGAAAATCGCAGCCGCATACGAAAGCTCGTCAGCGACTTTGAAGTCGCAACAGAGCGTCGGGTCTTTCGAGCAAGCCGTAAAAAATCTCGGTCTGACTGATTTCACTTCTGCTTCATGGTCGAGTCGCGAGACGAAAAATGATCGCGCTCGTCTCGAAGGGTCGGTCAAGACCCGCTCGGGCGGAAAGATTCCGCTGACAATGGAGCTGGTGAAGGAATCGGGAACATGGAAGGTGATTTACCTCTCCGCGCTTCAGGCCGGAGTCTCCGTTGAGCAAGGAGGAAAGCAATTGCCATCCGACGAGAAATCGAAGGCCTTGGTCCTCGACTCGCTGCTCGCTTTCAACAAAGCCGTCCAGGACAAAAGTTTTGTTGGCTTCCACCAACAGATATCAAGGAGGTGGCAGGAGCAAATTACGCCGGACAAGCTCAAGGAGGTATTCAACCAATTCATCGAGACGCATCTCGACATTTCTCCGATTAAAGAAGTACAACCGATCCTGAGCGCGGCGCCTGAGATTAACTCGGACGG
>JBAQJG010000646.1:0-2829 GCA_049300145.1 Chthoniobacterales bacterium
ATGTGAGGCCGTATGACAGGTTCGCTTGCGAGCCGATAAAAGCTTCGCGCAACAAATCTGCCGGAACAATTTCGCGCCCGTGATAATTCCCGCGCCCGAGCACAAGCTCGCCGAGCCGCGCCCATTCGCGCGCTGTCAATTCAAAACCTGTCGCCGGCAGCGGATTGCCACGCGCGTCCCTTTTGTAATTGAGACGACCGAGCACCAACCGGGTCAACACATGCCCTTCGATGTAGCTGATTATTGCCCGTCCCTCTAATTTTCGACGCAGCAGTTCCGAAAAAATCTGAAGATGACTCGGGCCATAGATGAAAGCCGAGCCGGGTTCAGCAACGACCGGCAATCGAATCGCCATCGGATTCCGATCGCGAATCGATGCACGCTGAAGACGCGAAGCGCCTTCAATGCCATCGCTCTGATTGAGCAACTGGCGGATGGTGATCCGCGATTTACGCGTGTCGTTCTTCCATTCAGTAATCGTATCGGAAACGAGATCGTCGAGCTTAAACAAACCATCATGTACCGCCGCCAACGCGGTGATTCCCCAAAAGCTTTTTGTCCCGCTGAAGATCGGCCATCTGTCGCGAGCCGATCCGCCATTGGCATAGTGCTCGAAAATGATCCGACCATTTTGCATGACGAGCACGGAGATGCCGCGCTTGCTTTCCGAATATTTTGCCGCGCGCGCGCAATCAGCCGGCCGAATTTCCGCAAATGCGATTGTCGATCTTAGGAACGCGAGCGCAAGGATCGCGCTGTAGCCGCTTCGCTGCGCGAAGCGTGACCATTGCGAGCCATTCATGCGTGCGTCACGTCGCCCACACGGCGACGGCTACAGATTCTCTGTTGTCGCGGATGCTGATCGCGGGCCGGCGTCGGCGCCGCCGGCTACAGTTGCCGGCAGCGAGCGCGGGCTCACCGGCAGATAGCGCTTCCGCAATTCTTCGACATTGGGCAATTCATCCAAATTACGCAGACCGAAGTGATCGAGAAAAAATTGCGTGGTCTCGTAGAGGAGCGGCCGTCCCGGAATTTCCGCGCGCCCGCCAATTTTGACGAGACCGCGTTCCATCAATGTTTGCAGAACCCCATCGATGGCGACGCCGCGGACGGCCTCGACATCGGGGCGCGTGATCGGCTGGCGATAGGCGATGATGGCGAGCGTTTCGAGCGCGGGCGCGGTCAAGCGCGCCGGTTTCGGAGCGGGAAAAAGTTGGCGCACCCAATTGGCATACGCGGGATCGGTCGCGAGCTGCCAGCCGTCGGCCTTTTCGACCAGTTGAAAAGCGCGCTCTTGTTGCCCATATTCGATTTTCAATTCTTCGAGCGCGGCGGCAACTTCGGACTCGCGGACCTTGGCGAATTCGTTAGGCGAAAGCTCATCGACTTGGCCGGCGCGCTTGATAACATCGACTATCTCCTTTGCAGAGAGCGGCTTTTGTGTGCCGAAGAGGAGCGCTTCGATAACTTTGGCGAGGGTCATAAAAACACAATGCGTGTCATCCTGAGCGGAGCGAAGGACCTCGCATTCGAAGGTCGGAAGACACAAATTTGCTAGCGTGATCCATCAGCCTCTGTGAGGTCCCTCACTTCGTTCGGGATGACCGCGCGTTTACGCATCGAATTTTAATTGGCGCCAATCGCGTTTTGAATTGCATCCGCGATGCGGTTCGCCTGCTTGTCGATCTTGTCCAATTCGCGGCCTTCGATTAACAAGCGAATTTGTGGTTCCGTGCCCGAATAACGCAGGAGGATGCGGCCTTGGCCGGCAAGTTCGCGCTCGACTTCATCGCGCAACTTCACGACTTCGCGCAGTTCTTCGATGGGCGGTTTGGCTTTCACGAGCAAATTGCGCTGGGCCTGTGGATATTTTTTGAGACAAGTCTTCAATTTGCTCAACGGCTGCCCGGTCTTGTGCATGATGCGCAAAATCTGGAGCGCGCTGATAATGCCGTCGCCGGTGGTAGTGAAATCGCGGAAAATGATGTGACCGCTTTGCTCGCCGCCGAGGTTTAATTTTCGAGAAATCATTTCTTCGATGACGTAGCGATCGCCCACCTTTGTGCGAACGACTTTGCCGCCGTGCGCGGCGAGCGTTTCATCGAGACCGAAATTGCTCATCACCGTGGCAACGAGCGTGTTTTGCTCCAGTCGGCCCGCGCGCAAAAGATCGACAGCAGCGATGGCGAGAATTTCGTCGCCATCGACAATCTCACCGTTTTCATCGCAGAGCAGGACGCGATCGGCGTCGCCATCGTGCGTGATGCCGACATCTGCGCCGCTCTCCTTGACGAGGCGCTGAATTTCCCGCGGATGAGTGCTGCCGCATTGCGCGTTGATGTTCATCCCGTTCGGTTCGTTGTGCGCGATGATGACTTCCGCGCCGAGCTCGCGCAAAACGCACGGCGTCGATTTGTAAGCAGCGCCGTTAGCCACATCGACCGCCACGCGCATTTCCTCGAGCGACATCCCGCGCGAAAAGCTGGCCTTGGCAAATTCGACATAGCGGCCAAGCGCGTCGTCGATGCGCGCGGCGCGTCCGATTTTTCCGGCGGTTGGGCGAATCGAATCGACTTCGCCGGCGAAAACGAGCTGCTCGATTCTTTGTTCGACCTGATCGTCGAGTTTGTAACCGTCGTGCCGGAAAAATTTGATGCCGTTGTCTTGATAAGGATTATGCGACGCCGAAAGGACGATGCCGGCATCGGCCCGCAGCGATCGCGTGATGTAAGCCACACCCGGCGTAGGCAACGGTCCGATGACAAGGACATCGACTCCGAGTGAAGTGATCCCGGCCACCAGCGCGTTTTCGAGCATATAACCGGAAAG
>JBAQJG010000647.1:0-1635 GCA_049300145.1 Chthoniobacterales bacterium
CACATCATCGTGGCAACGCAAACTCCCCGCGCAGACGTCATCACCGGCGTGATCAAAGCCAATATTCCCAGTCGGATCGCATTTCAGGTCGCTTCCAAGATCGACAGTCGCGTGATTCTGGATGAAAACGGAGCCGATCGTCTGCTTGGGCAGGGCGATATGCTTTATCTGCCGCCAAGCGCTTCGCGTCTTATTCGGGCTCAAGGCGTGCTCGTCACAGATGATGAGATTCATCGGTTGGTGGAATTTGTTTCCGCGCAAAGTCCGCCGGCATTTGATACCGCGATGCATGACAAGCTCCAATCCGCGGCAACGACGGAGGAAGATGTCACAGATGAAGACGAAGAGTTGGTCGAAAAATGTCTGGAGATCATTCGACAAGAGAAACGCGCCTCCACCTCGCTGCTTCAGCGCCGCCTGCGACTGGGCTACACGCGCGCCGCGCGAATCGTTGATATTCTGGAGCAGCGCGGTATTTTAGGTCCCGGCGAAGGCGCCAAACCACGCGAGATTCTGGTCGATCTCGATGCTGCCGTTTAGCCGCTATTTTTCTGCGCAATGACGATAGAAGGGCTTGGTAAAAAATTTCAGGAAGCGAGGCTCGCGAGAAATCTTACGCTCGACGAAGCGGCCCGGATGACAAAGATTCGTCCCGCGCGCCTGGCAGAGATTGAGGCGGATGATTTTTCCCAATTCCCCAGCCTCGCATATGCAAAAGGTTTTCTCCTTATCTACGGCAAATTTTTAGATGTCGATGTCACGCCGTATCTGGACGCGTTTGAAGATTCCGAACGCATGACGGTCGATGGCTACTCGTACCTCCAGGAAAATCGACCTCAGAAGCCGGTTGCTGCGCCGGTGGTTCGGCGGCGCCGTCCCGCGACTACTACTACTACCCGCGACCGCATCTCACCAATGCCGCTCATCTTCGGCGTGCTTGTGTTGGTGGTTGGTTTTTCTGTGATGAAGTTGATCCTCAACGTGCAGCGGCTTGCGCCCGGAAAAGCGGCGTCCCCAGCGCAGGTCTCACCGAGTGCGTCGCCGGTAGCAAGTGCCAAGGCCGTGCAATCTGGGACGACCGAAGTATCGCCAGGCACCGTTGCATCTGCTCCCATAGTCGCGCCCTCAGCGCCGCCACAAGCTGTCACCTCACCTGTTGCCACAGCCCGGCCACCAGAAACCCGGAAGGCTTTGGCTGCTTCCGCAGCGCCAAGTGAACCGGAGGTGCGTCGGGCGAAGCCTGTGACTCGCGAGGATCTGGGGAAAACGCAGGAGACTACGAACTCGTCGCCCGCGGAATCAGACGAGCTGAATCGCGTCGCTATTAAGCCACTTAAAAGGACCTATGTAAGAGTGACGGTCGGCGACAAAAGCGGAAGTCCCGCTTTCGAACGCTGGGTCTCTCCCGCAGATGGGCCTGTGGAATTTCGCGGGAAACATGTCTCAATTCGCGTTCTCGATCCGGATGCAGTCCAGATCACAAAAAATGGAAAGGCGCTGGAGGACGGCGACGACGACGTGACGGTTAACTGAGGCCGGGTCATGAATTCGCCATTTGTAGAGGCAGCCGTGTCGGCTGCAAGTTCCTGTAGGCAAGCTGAGGAGGAGGCGAAACGGCTTTGCAAAGCTCCTGCG
>JBAQJG010000648.1:0-7499 GCA_049300145.1 Chthoniobacterales bacterium
TTCTTTAGAACTCTTGCGCCGTTAATCTCGAGCGCGCGGCAGGAGTGGCACAGTGGATCGAATCCCTGATGCCGCATTGAATGAAAAACGCCGTGACTCAACGGTGGGCTGTCTGTTTCTCGCTCTCACGCAGGAAGGAGCGGATCACGGTCTTATTGTTGTGCGCGATGGCGGCCGCTCGGGTCTTTCTTTTTTCCGCGGTCTTTCCCTTTTTTAACAACGTTGATGAGCGTCGCCATTTTGACCTCGTGATGAAATATGCATCCGGCCATCTTCCTCGCGGGCCAGAGTTAATTTCACCGGCATCACTTCCGTACCTCTCGCGCTACGCGTCACCGGAGTTTCTCGCTGCGCCGGAGAATTTTGAGGGAGGATATTACGGTCCGTTATGGACCCATCCGGCGAAAGAGATCGCGCCGACGCTCGCCGCCATCGAAGAGATCTGGGGTCGCACTCCAAACCAGGAATGCTCGCAGCCGCCCCTTTATTATGTAGTGGCGGCCGTCTGGTTCCACGTCGGCCAATGGATAGGTGTGAAGGGCGGCAGCGTGCTTTATTGGATTCGCTTTCTTAACGTCGCTTTGATCGCCGCGCTCGTCTGGCTCGCTTACGCGGCAGCGCGAATTGTTTTCCCCGACCGAATTGCGATGCGAGTCGGCGTTCCACTGCTCGTCGCCTTCATCCCGCAGGACGCGTTTTACGGGATCGAGAACGATGTCCTGTCGCCGATTTGCTTCGCTATCACGTTCATTTGCCTGGTTCGTTGGTTTCGCGAAGACCGGCCGCGAATCAGTCTCGGAATAGTAACGGGATCGTCGATCGCCGCCGCTTATCTTACCAAGCTGAGCAATTTGCCGCTCATTCTTGTCGCTATCGCCGCCATTGCGTATTGGTGCGCTTGCCAAGTTGGATCCCGCAAGGTGCGCGATGCAATACCTGCGTTGAGTGCGCTCGTCTGTTGCGCGGCGATTCCAACCGCGGCCTGGATGATTTGGATCAAATCCAATTTCGGCGACTTCACCGGGTCGGCCACCAAAGCACAATTACTCGGCTGGACTGCGAAACCATTTTCGGACTGGTGGTCGCATCCAATTTTCACTCTTTCGGGATTCTGGACATTCCTTTCGGAATTGATCGCCAGTTTCTGGCGCGGAGAATTTATGTGGCATGCTCGTACCATCTGCTGGAAAGGAATGGACATGTTCTATGTCATATCCTCGCTCGGCTTCTTTCTCGTGGCCGTTGTTTCGCTGTTACGAAAGCGAACCACAGATGCCGGCGAAGCGCAGCGGCGCGCACTCTGGATTGCTGCGGTCAGTTTCATCGCGGCCTTCGTTTTTCTCGGTTTTCTCTCGCTTCAATTTGATTTCGGCAGCTGTATCAACCCGTCGCGCGAGCGGCCTTACTTTTTTCAAGGTCGCTTGATGACCGGTGCAATGATTCCATTCGCGTTGCTGTATGTTTACGGACTGCACCGCCTGCTCCGCGCCAAGCCAGCTCTCGTCCTTCCAGCGCTCGTGGCAATCGCGCTGGCGATTACCATCTCCGAATCTTTCGCCAACGGCGTCGCCTTCGCCAGCGTTTACAATTGGTTTCACATGTGACGCCTCAGATCGACATTTCCGTGCTTTGATGCAAAAATTCGGTCGCTTAGCAGCATTTCCAAATCGGAAAGAACGCACACTGATTTTGCTGCTTTGTCTCGCCGCGGCTCTGCGCATCTTTATTTTCTGCGCCGCGTTCCCGTTCTTTACCGAAGTCGATGAGGACCTTCATTTCGACCTCGTAATGCGATACTCGCTCGGGCGCGTCCCGCGCACGTTTGACTTGCTCAGCAAAGAATCTCTCGACTGGATAGTTCTCTACGCTTCACCGGAATTCCTGTTCACACCCGATCAATTTCCCGAGGGAAAATTTCCGCCGCCCTTGTGGAAACAATCCGGCCCCGACGCCGAGTCAGTCATGGCCGTGACCAGAGCAGCCTGGAGCACGGAAATTAATTTCGAATCCTCTCAGCCACCGCTCTATTACTCGCTGGGGGCCGTTTGGTTGCGCCTCGGGCAGCGCCTCGGGCTAACCGGAATTGGATGCTTGTATTGGATTCGTTTTTTAAACGTCCCGCTGATCGCGTTTCTGGTTTGGCTAGGTTACGTCGCCGCGCGCGCAATTGGACCCGAGCACTCGGATTTACGTATCGGTGTGCCGCTGCTCCTTGCCTTCATCCCGCAGGATGTCTTTTACTCGATCAACAATGACGTTTTATCCCCGATCTGTGTCGGCGTCTTGTTCCTTTGTGTGCTGCGATGGTTGCGGCCCGAGCCACCGGCTCTCTGGCTCGGCATCTTCACCGGTTTAGCAGTCGCGGCCACATATCTGACAAAGCTCGCCAACTTGCCGCTGCTGAGCGTCGCGCTAATCGCGATTGTGGCAACATGTAGCCGCCCCGCTCTGTCGGGGATCTCTGTGCGGCGACAGAGCGCCGCGACTACAGCGATAGCGCGACAAAAATCCGGCGGCAGACTCGCAACGTTTGCGGCGCTCGTGCTTTGCGCTGCAATCCCGATCGGCGCCTGGATGATGTGGACCAAGCATAACTTCGGTGGGGTGACCGGTTCGACGACGAAAATCGCTTTGCTCGGTTGGACACGAAAACCGTTCGCAGATTGGTGGCGCCATCCCATCTTCACGCCGCGAGGTTTATGGGTCTTTTGGTCGGACCTGCTTACGACTTTCTGGCGCGGAGAGATCAAGTGGCAAAATCAGCCTTTAGGTTCGCGGACTGCCAACGAGTTCTATTCAATATCGTCCTTGCTCTTACTCTGCGCAGCGCTGGCTGGAATGCGAAGACGGGCTGGGCTATCCGCATTTCAGCAGCAGGCACTTGCTATAGCCGGGTTAAGTTTCCTGGCAGCAGTTGGCTTTTTCGCCCTGCTTTCAATTCAATTCGATTTCGGCAGTTGCGTTAATCCGTCGCGCGAACATCCTTACTTCGCTTCGGGTCGTCTAATGAGCGGCGCTTTGATCCCCTTTGCCCTCCTTTATGTTTACGGGCTTGAGCGCCTTTGTCGCAGCCTTGGTGCGGAGCGACTGTCTCTCCTTGTGCTGACAGTTATCATGGCGTTTGTGACTGCGTCGGAGATCATCGTGAACCGCGTCGCATTCGCCAGTGAGCATAATTGGTTTCATCTGTGACATCATCAATAAGGTTCCAATCTTTCCATCAATTGAAGCTCCCGTTAGGAGCGCAATGTTTATAGCCTCGTCATCGATGAGGGATTTAAGCTCCGTAGAAGCGACATGCTTGAAGGAATGATGAATGACGAATGTCTAATGACGAGGGAATGACGAAATCCGAATGACGAAAAGAAGTGTCCGATAGATCTTTCTTCTTTTTGCCATTCAAGCTTCATTCGTCATTCGCCTGCCGCGCCGTAGCTGAGCGAAGGCGGGTGCTTCGATCATTCAGGTTTTCCAGGCGCTTTGCGCTCTCGTTTAGACGCGCCTTCAGCGACCCTGGAGGGGCGCGCTCCGTCGCGTCCGGGAAAGGGGCGCCACCGAGGTCGTCCCTGTATCAACTGTAATGCTTCAGCCGCATCACATCGCGGACTCGATCGAGTAACTTTTTCGGCTTGCCCGAACGCGGATCGAGCGCTAGAACCTTGGCGGTGATTCGGTTTTTATCCGGCCGGCCCCTCGAAGGTAAGCGGATTAGACCTTATGACGCGCGCTCTCTCACTCAGCATAACCGTGGGTTTTGTCGCTATGAGCTTCGCGCAGACCATGTCGAAGCCGACGCCCGCCGATCCAGTTACGACGCTGCGTTGGCTGGATCACGCCGACGGCAAAGTGGACGTTCACCGCGCAGTCACCGACCACCGCGGCACTCGATTTCTTGGCGTACTGGAGCTCGGCGGCATCGTCCCAGGTGCAGAGACGCCGGGTGCCGACACATTAATTCATTCGCACGGCGTTCGATGGCTCGAAAATACTAGCTGCATCATCACCAGCCCTGAGCATCTTCGCCTGGCCAAGAAAGCGATGGCATACGCAGCAGATTACAACAAGCTGCTGCTTCAGTATCTTGCAAAACAGAAACAGGCCTAACCAAGCCGCTGGCCAATGCCGTTTTTGACTATGAAAAGAGCAGGATTAGTGATCGCCTTCATTTTCCTGGTCGTAGTCGGCGTGACCGCCGTTTGGGCTGAATACAAACTGGCAATGCGCTTCGGAATCATATTCAGTATCGCCAGCGTTTGCGGTTTGTTGGCGATCGTAGCCGCGCTGCTTCGCGCCCCCGAAGGTTACGAAGACGAAAATGGTTTTCATATTCGTGCACGCCGCAAACAAGAGCGCCTTCCTCGATATGTCCCCGCCATCGTGATTCGGTTCAGCGCCGCAACACTGATTGGAATTATCGGAATCGCCGGAGGACTAACGATCCTGCCCACTTCCCAAATCGAAAAAAATGCTTCGCTAATCCCGACCATCAAAGTCCCCAGGCCTTATTCGTATGAAACATCGATGCGCATTCCGCCGCCACTCGTTGCCGAATCATCGCCCTCACCCTCGCCTACTCCTTTTTCCTATCTCGAATCATCGCCCTCACTCTCGACTGCTCAGGTTCGCCATCCACGAATAGCTAATGCTCACCGCGCGCTCACCGCGAAAACGGTGCGCGAGGCAGTATTCAAATGCAATGGAGTGGCAGATTTTTGTGGATTTCTGGCAGCACTCCCTGCCGATGTTCGTGTGTTCGATCCAAAACTCGGAAAAACACGCGCGCTTGTCAAAGGAGACCGAACGATACCGAAAAATGTAGCGTGGCTCCGTAAACGTGAGCAGGCGCGCCGCACACAAACGAAGCCAAACTCAGAGGGATCGCATTTGGTTCGGCGGTCTGGCGACGCGTAACACGCGCGCATTATCCGAGTCGAGCAAGATAAACTATATTTCGATATTCCGTATTGCTCTGGCAGGAACGCGAATGCATACAACGTAAAGCTTGAACCAGCAGTCATTCTCCTACGCGACGATAGCTTTCGCCTGCTCGCGGGATTTGGCGATACCTTTCCGGAGGGCATTACATTGAGTTACGAGACCGGAAAATCTATGTCCTTCACCTTGCATCCGATCACCAAGGATCTTCTCGGCCAGACGTACATCGGTGTTCGTGGCAGCTACACCAATCAAAGCGGTAGTTCTACGTATCATGTCTTCGACGTCTTCAAGCTCAATACGATCACGGGACAGTGGGTTCGGACTCTTGGCGAAGAGGACCGAAGCGCTCGTGCGTTTTTCCAAAGCATAATTCGATGAAGGCCCGTCGCGATATTGCGAGAACGCCTAACCATCCGATGCAACGAACCGCGAGCCAGCGTGCGATCTACTCTCTGCGTGTTTGCCAGCCACCCGTTGACTGCGTAGCACGCTTTACCGGGCTCGCGGTCGCTGATCTTGTGTCTCGTTAGGTGTTATGGAGGGAGTTGAAGAGATAGAGGTCCGTCCGTTTTCAAGCCGTGAAGAATACGAGCTGATGCTGGATTACTTTTATAAAGCCAATGATCCATTTTTGCGCGGGATGGGCGTAGATCGCTTGAAACTCCCTGAACGAGACAAGTGGCTTGATGCTCTTTTAGCCGACCATGAGAAACCAGACAGGGAAAGGGACCGGTTTTACCTAGTTTGGATATTTCGAGGACGGCGTGTTGGACACTCGAGTATCAATAAGATCGTCTTTGGCACCGAGGCCTTTATACATTTACATCTGTGGAATTCACAATTGAGACGAGCAGGTCGAGGGACCGAATTTGTGCGCAGCTCGGCCAACTTTTACTTCGAACGATTCAATCTAAAAAAACTCGTTTGTGAACCTTGGGCAGACAATCTTGCTCCCAATCGCGTGTTAGAGAAACTCGGATTCGCGTTCGTTAGGCGGTATAGGGCGATTCCCGGTGTCATTGCCTACGAGCAAGATGTGAATCGCTATGAGCTGGGAAGACCTAACCAAGCGCTCCAGCCAACTGCTGATCGTTTAGAAAATTATAAATTTGAAATTAGAAAGTAGAAAGGACATGAGAAAGCTCGCTGCCGCCAGCGGTAGCTGAGCTCCATTCTCGTTAGACGTGTAGGAGCGTATTACTCAAAATGACAGGACAGAATAATTGGCCCGGAGACCGCACGAACCTTCCGTGCCGAAAGTATCCAGCTTTATGCATTGTTTTATTTATCTTCATGTTTACGCCTGCGATCGCGGCAGAGATTGTTCTAGGGCGCTTGCTGACCCATCTCATCCCGCGACCCGGATTCCTGGCCGTATTGTGCGTCGCGCCAGGGATGATTGCCTTACTCATCCTTGGCATGCTTGTCGGGGAAATTATCTGGCTTTTAGTGATGAAGCCCTTCATTAAAAGGGACGTTCTAGCCGAACTGTTTCTCGGCGGCCCACGCGTCCCCGTCTTTTCCGCGCTTTGTTCGAAGATCTTTGATTGGACTTATGGGAAGAGTCCGCCCGGAACCGAACTATGAATGGTGCTTTAACCGGGCGCGTAATTCTATCCGGATTTACCCGCGAATGATGCGAATCTACGCAAGTGGTGTTCGCGTCCATTCCCGTGATTGGCGGGCATTTGTTTCTTCACAGACGATCACGCTTATTCAGGTCGGGTGATTATTTTTCGCCGGGTTGAGCAGCGGGCTTTCCTTTTTCTCCCCAGAGATGGAATGTGTAGGTGAACACGATGTAGCCGAGCACGTGATGGGGGCTGTCGTTGGTGACGTAGATGGCGGGATTGACCTGCAAATCTCTGGTCAGATTGCAGGTGACACCAATCGTGGATGAGTTGCCCGAGCCGCTCTGGAAATCAATCTGCCCGCGCCAGATCTTATTGAAATCGTAGGCGTAACCGAGGATCGCTTCATTGCGATAATCGACATGGGTCACCCCGACAATCAGCTTGTTATGCTCGGTGTAATAGCCGACTTCGATGAATGGCTGAGGATCGACATGACTATGTGGCGACCAGTTCACAAAGCCGACGGAGAGCAAATACGGCTCGCGTTGAAGCAGTGCCAACTCCGTGCTAAAGATCAGCTCGTTCGGCTTGAAGCCTTTGAAGACGGCAACCTCTGCCCACTTGGTTAATCCCAATTCACTTTGAATTTCGTAGGGATTCCCGATGCGCTCGCTCTGTGCCTGGAAGCTCAGCGAAAAATCGCCTGCCCCTTGAAGGTCCGGGGTCACGATTTGGTTCAACCCTTTGGTGGTCGCAAAAGAGGTGTGCGCGGCCGCGAGAATCGCGGACGCGGCTAGAACGCGAGAAGCGAGCAAATGCCGGAGTCGCATGAGACTGAGTGGTTGAATCGATGAACCGCTAAATCGTTACATCGTGAAAACGTTACATCGTCAAATCGTAAACTGGCCTCCGCTTCAACGCTTCATCGATTCACGATTCACGATTCACGATTCACGATTCACGATTCACGATTCACGATTCACGATT
>JBAQJG010000649.1:0-9232 GCA_049300145.1 Chthoniobacterales bacterium
AGCCAAAGCCGCGTATACAGCACGCGCCGCCAGATCTGGATTTCCATCGCCCGGACGTGTCCCTTCTACACGGTGCTCGAAACTGCGCGCGAGGTGTCGCTGACGAATGTTCAACCGACGCGCGGCCGCAAGCCCTCGGCGGACCACGTTTACCTCAAACCGGGCCGCAATACAGTCCAGCAGCTCACGTGTAGCAATTGGCTGACCCGGGAGCGCCTGCCCTGTTCCTAACACCGCCAAGGCTCGATCGTCTCTCCACGTTCCCGGCGCAATGTGGTCCACGTTTTAACACTGCCGCAGCAGAGACCGCGGCCCGCCCTGGAACAGGTTGCGCGTTAACGCGGCTGGATCGACATGCAGAGTCTCCAGCGCATCGGCTCGCTCCAGCACTACGCCCGCAAGTCTCTCTCGCGTCCGAACGAAGTGGTCCGCCGCTATGCGTCCTGATCCGAGTTCGCGCGTGAGTCGTCCAGAAGCACGAACGTGACCGACTTCGTCGCGTTGAATTCTACTGAAAATCGCGTTCAACGTCACGTTGTTCCCGACCGGTCGTCCGCATTCGCGCACCGCTGAAAGGATCAGGCAAACCGCGGAGTCGAGCGCACAGATTTGCGTGAGGTGAACAAACAAATCCGGAGTGTCGAGGGAACGGTAAAATTCCTTGAGCTTATGAATGAGGACGAAATCGGGTTGAGGCTGGGGCAGCACGGAGCGCAAGCCGCGGAGAAGTTCATCGTGAAACGCTTCTTCGCGGGCGATCATCGCCGCGCAGGACGACGCGGCAGCGTTCAACGTCCGGTTCCGAGACAAGCTGGAAAACGCGAAGACCGCAGATTCCTCTCCGCAGCAGAGCACCTGCAACAGTTCCGTCACGGCTTCGGCGACCTGGCGCGAGAGCTCCTGTTCCAGGACGATTTTCAGGTTGGTCTCCGAACGTCGTCGCCGTCGCGGAAAACACACGTAAGTCGGCTGTGACATTTCGGAATACATTCGTCGACGTTTCTACAGGGGACGGCGAGGAACAACCTGCCAATATGCATCGCCCTTTTTGATGTGTCCTTCCGGGTCATAAGCCCAAAGCCTTTGGGCAAGGGCATTGGCGTTGAGGTATAGGCGTCCCTCGACGATCTTCCACTGGTTCGGATCGATGTCGACAATGGCGCTCTGCGATACTCCAAAGGCGCAGTAGCCGCCGTATTGGGGTGCGTATTTTGTGGGTTCGCGCATGAAAGCGTCGCGGTGTTCCGCTGAAACAAACCGCCAAGTCGCGCCTTTCCATTTGAAGGTGTGCTCCGGCGAGCCCTTCACCGGCTTGCCATCATTGAAGTAAGCGACTGGGTCGTAGCCTTTGACTGCCACACCGTCCTTGACGTTGAGCTCCGGCACGGGAGCGCGCGCCGTAATTTGTTCCGCCGTCGCTGCGAATGAGGCATGGGTAACGATGGAAATCGCTACGGCAACAAGCGCCGTACCGAGTCGCCGCCAGCATCCGCCGAAATTCGTTCTCCGCCGACACGAATCATTTGTGATCTTAGTCATATTAGTAAGAGCCGACAACTGCCGAGTTATTCCTCGATTTTTATTTGGAGCCTTCGTCACGCAGCAAAGCGGCGGCAAGCTTGCTGCGACGAACAGATGGTCTTGATGCTTTTGCTGCCGAACGCAAGGCACGCCGGGAACGACGAATTCGGCCGACGCGGCATCGATCATGTTCGGTCGGCGATTTATCCCTTTGTCTCTACCCGAAAGGTAAACAAGTCCGAACGGTTATAGTGGCCAGACACGTCCAGGGTCATGCGTTCGCGATCGAGCGCATCGAGATCGAGATCTGCGATGATAATGTCCTCCCGCTCACACAGAGGTTCGACGACGTATCTCCCATCTGGGCCAAAGATGGTGCTACCGCCATACAAGAGGAATGACTCTGCGTTGGCATCGAGTTCTGGCGTCAGCCGGAGTTCCGGCGGCAAATCCTTCACGCGCATGACCATTCCGGCCGCAAGCACAAAACACCTTCCCTCGAACGCGTAGTGGCGGCTTGCGACCTGATCCATTTGGTGCACTGTCGGCCAAACGGCAACGTGGATGTGTTCGCCCGCTATATGCATGGCTTGGCGCGCTAACGGCATCCAGTGCTCCCAACAGATCAGACCCCCCACTCGGCCGCCAGGCGTCGCGATTGACCGTAAACCGCGACCATCGCCTTGTCCCCAAACAAGACGCTCAGTGTAAGTGGGGACTAACTTGCGATGATGATTGGCGAGTTGGCCGTCGTGGGTAAAGGTAAGGAGCGTATTATAAAGCGTGCCATTTCCCGGCCCTGTCTCAACACGCTCGTTTGCACCGATCACGAGTGTGACTTTCAGGTCGCCAGCGATTTGCGCTAGAGTCTCCGTTTCCTTTCCAGGAACTGTTAGGCTATTCTGCCTGAGTTTTGCGAAAACGTCCTTGCTCGGTCGGTGGTCCCAAAGCGCAACATCACTGCAGTGATCGAGCCATGCTGGATAGCCCGGCAGCCACGTTTCCCCAAAGGCAATTAAGCGCGCCTGTCTTTTTGCTGCCTCCTCAGCAAGTCTTATCGCCTTGGCGAGGCTTGCGTCGAGATCAAGGAAAATCGGGCTATTCTGAACGATAGCGACGCGAAAGAGTTCCCTCATATATATAAAGAATCTATTTTTAGAAGCTCAGGTGTTGAAACTGTCTCCGACTCCGAGACTGATCAGCTCCGAGGATGAGCGCTGATACCCTCTGCATTCCTCCGGTCGATCGTGCGACGTAACGAGTACATTGTGTCGTGCAAATTTGACCTGCAGGGACATTCAACCAGCGACAATCGATCGCTGATCAATAATCCAGAGCCACCTACCGTCGCGCTGCTTCCGGCGACCTCCACAGTCGCCCGACCGTCCGAAAGTTGGGTGGATGTAAGTGCCAGACTCCGCAAATCGGCGCAGCTCAAATATGCTGACGCGTAGGAGCAGCAGAACCGTGGGAATTCGGCTTGTGTAGTCAGTCATAGCAGCCAGCCGCCGGCCGCTTGAATCGGTTCCGTCTGTCCCGGCTCCGTGACCCAGGCGACGAGAGCACTGCGCGAATTCGCATCCTGGTTAGTCGACGCCTGCGGCACCTTGAGCTCAGCCTTGCCGCCTGCCATCTGCGCATGCTCGAGCGAAAGCACGACAAAATCGTGCAGCAGTTTTCGGCCGCTGTTCTCGCCGGCCTTGACGTGGACGTTCAAACCAAATCCCAGCCGTGCAACGTGCAACTCTAGCGGCTTGGTCTCGCCGTTAGCAGGCTGAAACGAAGCCGCAACCCTTTCGCCATCGATCACAGAGATCTTCAGCGTGCCAGTCGTTTCTGCCGCAGCTGAAGGTACACTCCGGTTCTGCATTTCGCGACCGTCCAGCACGAAACCCGGAGTGTAGACACTCCCGCTGTTCCAGTGCTCAGAATATTCATACTGCCGCGCGGTCCATGCCTTCGACGCAAATGGATCGCGCCAGCCAAGGCGGTCCCAATAATCGACATGAAACGCGATCGGAACAAAATCGTGCCAGAGTCCGGGGCTTTCTTTTAACCTGCTCATCCATGCTTCGGCCGGGGGGCAACTGCTGCATCCCTCGGAAGTAAATAATTCCAGCAGATGCGTCTTCCGCGGTCCGCTCTCGATCAACAAGGTTTCAGCTCGCACCTGTGTTGTTATCCAAGTCGAAGTAATCAGTAAAAGCCCAAAGATTAGTCGCAACATGTCAGTAAGAGGTTTGAAGCGATCAATTATTTCAGAAGGATCCCCGCTTTGTTTAGTTCGAAGCGAGGCCAGCAAGAGCGGTAACGCTCGCTTTACAACGGCGCGCCGCCGCAACTCGAACCGGCTCCTGCTGTGCAACCAAAGCAATCTGCTTGTAAAGAGGCTTGCTAATCACACGGTGCTCTTCACTCCCGCAGGATAACTTGATTCTGCCAAACCGCGGCTTGGCTTGCCGGGTTGAATCACCATTTCGCCGAATCGCTCCATCTCCTCGAACTGCGGACTGCATTGCAGCAGAAGCAAATCAACGCCCGCACCCTCAAACTCGGCCACGCGTTCCTTAATCTGTCCAGGCGTTCCGACCAAGCCAGAGGCGAGACCACGATTCGTGACCGAGTAATCTTCCAAAGATACTTTGCGGTCCAGATTGGTTCCCGCCAACCATTGCTGGTAATTGTCATAGCCGGCGGCCGACTGTTTCACGTCTGTGATACGCGCGAGCTCCTTTTTCGCTTCCCCTTCGGTGTCGCGAACAATGAAGAAGCCCGCTACGCCAAAAGTCATACGTGGCAAATTCAGGCGCTCGCGACGTGCTGATATGTCCGCGATTTTCTCGCGGATGCGTTGCGGCGGGTCGCCGTGCATGACGTAGGCGTCGCACTTCGCCGCGATCAATTCCTTAGCCGCCTCCGATTCGCCGCCAGCATAGATAACGGGACGCGGCTGCGTAATCGGCTTCGGCTGCATGACCGATTCCTCAACGCGATAATATTTACCGGAGAAGGAGAAGCGATCGCGTTTCCAAATGCCGTCGAGCACATCGAGCCACTCGGAGGTTCTTGCGTAGCGATCGTCGTGCGTTTCAAAATGCAGGCCGCACTTCTTTGCTTCATCGGCCCACCAGGACGAGACGACGTTGAGCGAGAGCCGGCCGGGTCCGGCGATGCGGTCGATGTTCGCCGACTGTTTCGCGAGCAACGCCGGGTTATGGAACGTCGGACGCACCGCAACCATCAGCTCGAGCCGTTTTGTGACCGCGGCTAGAGCAGCAGCGGTCGACCAGGCATCGAGCGTGGGTGCGCCTGCGCCTTTGATGTCATTCAAGCTCAGTTCGGCGATGAGCGTGAGATCAAAACCGATCTCTTCGCTGCGTTGTGCCAGGCGGCGCGAGTAATCCCAGCTCGCCTCCATGTTTTCGTGCTCAACATTCCGCAACCATCCGCCAAAAACCGGCAGCCAATATCCGTATCGCATTATGATGCGTCCCTTTCTCGTTCGAGGTAATCAACCAGTCGCGCGTGCGGATCGAACCCGAGGATTCGCGGCGCATCGGCGACGAAATTTGAGAGCGCGTTGATGTCGTAAAACAGGTGCCGGCCAGTGCGCGCATCCGTGATGTATTCGACTCCGCCGACATCAATCCCCGCCGACTCGACAATGCGCGCGACCGTGCCAATCACTTCCAGCGGCGGCTGATATGGCTCAACCTTCAAGCCAGTCTTCGGACCATCGGCTAGGCACATCGCCCCCTTCTTTGCGCGCTCGACGTCGCAGATCTCGGCCGGGCAGAGGTTGAAGTTTTCACCGCTGGTGAAAACCTTCATCGCGTAAAGAAATTTTCCGCCGAGCGTTTCTACCCGAGTGATATGGCCGTTCCGCGCCGGAATAAATTCCTGAATCAGAGCAGTGCTATCGATGCCGAGGTCAACCTGTCCGGCCTCAATGGCACGATCAAGTTCCGCCGCCGATTCGAAACGCACGATGCCTGCGCCTCGTCCTCCGATGTTCGGTTTTACAATTAGTGGGAAGCCGATGGATTCCGAATGCTGCTTTAGTTGCTCGACGCAAT
Source organism: Chthoniobacterales bacterium (assembly GCA_049300145.1). Lineage (GTDB taxonomy): Bacteria > Verrucomicrobiota > Verrucomicrobiia > Chthoniobacterales > UBA10450 > AV133. Next base: position 5,598 of record JBAQJG010000649.1, read on the forward strand.
TGACCACCCGCGAGCGAGGAAACGGGATCCGTAACGAGCTCAACAACGAGAGCTGCGCTGCTTTCGAGATCTCGTAGCTGAAGGCTTCGCTCCCGTTGATAACGCGCGTCCCGGCGCTCTCGACGCATGCGAGGAAATCTCGCGTGAAAAATATCGCCTGAGCATGTCCTCTTAGGTAAGCGGACGCACTCATCCGGTTGAAAAGCAATCGGTACCTGACGGGAGCTATTGCGTCGTAAGAATGGCAGCTGGCATCGAGCTTTGTGTAAGCGATCCCGCGGCTGTCGAGCTCCGCAAAAAGCGGTCGGAACCATTCTGGATGTTCGAAGTAAACTGCAATGGATTTGTCGGCAGACATTTGTCTTTACGATTTGAGCGTCTACAGCGCTCAGACGCCAAACGACGACTCGCTCCTCTCCAAGACTGGAGGCGCGAGGAGTGCGTTCTATTCCGCGAAATCGACGTTTTGCCGCAGTGGCTAGCTATTGCCGATGAGCTTTGCCGCCTCGCGTTGATCGCCTTGCACCGTGAGCAGGTAATCGCAATCGCCTTTAACCCAAGCCGCGGTTGCCCAGTTGCCCTGATTTGCAAAATTTGGGCTAGGGCCAACGCCTTGAATCGCTTTGCGGTTGATCATGAATAAATGCGCGACCTTCCCATTCCCCCGTTTGAAACAAATCACGGCAACATCTTCGCCGCGGAACCGTAATTTGGTGCAACCGATCGGCTCGAGGTCGCGAAGCGGTTGCGGGATATCGAATCCTGACGGGGCACCTGACTTTGCTAAAAACTTATTAATATCGGTGAGGTTATTCGTCTCTAGATCGAGCGGCTGCCAAACGCTAAAGAACCTGACCATCTCGGCGCGATAGTCGGCAAGCGAGGCGGGTGGTTTGAATGGTCTTTTCCAGAGACCAAAAAGCACCGCGAGCATGAGAATTGCGGCAGCAGCGAGAAGAGCTGGGCGCCGCCAACGGGACTGCGGCATGGCCGGCGACTTCGCACGCAACGTTATGCGCGCCTTCAGGTCCGCAGGCATTGGAACAGACGCCAACTGCGTCGCAATAGCGTCGTCGACTTCCTGATCCGCAACCCACCATCGCGCCAACTCCGAATCTTTCGCGGCCAATTCTTTGGCTTGCGCGAAACGTTCGTCGTTTACCGGTTCATTCGCTCGGTGAAGACTGAGAATGGAACGCGCTTCTCTTCTATCCATGTACCTGTCTTCCTTCCAAATGGACTACTTTGCGCGCATCGTATTCAATCGAATCTTGGAGCGCTTTGCGCAGCTCCGCTTTCCCACGTGAGATACGCGACATTACCGTGCCTAGTGGAATGCTCAATATGTCGGCGATCTCGCGGTAAGAATGTTGCTGCATATAAAATAGAGTGAGCGGGGCGCGATATCGAGCCTCCAGCTGGTGTAACGCGTCCTGCACGGTCGCAGCATCTAGCGCGTCAACGGCGGCCGGCGACAGATGAGGTGGGTCGACCAATCTGGTGTCACCATCAAGGATGTCGATGAATCGATCATCATGTCGCCGTCTCGCGAGAAACTCGCGATACAGCGTCATAAAAAGCCAGGTCTTCACTTTCGATTCCTCCCGCAGCTGATGGCCTTTCAAGGCCCAAATATAAAACGTTTGCTGAACCAAATCAGCCGCATCGGATTCCTTGCGGCTCAGGGAGAGGGCAAAGCGGTAGAGAGCGGTATAAAAGCTGTCCACCAATCCATTGGAATCGACCATCGTGATCGTCCAGTAGTAAGCATATTTGGCAGCAGAGGCGAGGGAATAAACACCGCGCGGTCGCCTCTTACCACTGATCCTGGATCGGATTACTAGATAACGTGCGTGCGCCACTTCGAATAGTTCGCCAAAGAATCAGCAACACTTTCGGTTGTGACGCCCAACAAATAGATGTTCCTCCCAGCATTCCTTGCTTAGTCGATCCGCGTTGCACACCACGAGTTTCCATCATCATACCCGTCCTGAATGAAGCAACGCTGATTGCACCGTTTCTGCGTCATCTGCAAGAACGCGCGCCCGAGGCAGAATTAATCGTTGTCGATGGCGGTAGTACCGATGAAACAACGGCCTTGGCGAGTTCATTGTGTGACAAGCTTGTGGTGAGCAAGCGTGGACGAGCTGAACAGTTAAACTCCGGAGCGAGCGCAGCTCGCGGCTCGGTACTCTGGTTTCTGCACGTCGACTCCAGAGTGCCGGAAGGCTGCCTCGATGAAATCCATACTGCACTCGAAGCGCCAGATGCCGCGGGCGGCTATTTTCGCATTCAACTGCCGCAAACACACGCCATTTATCGGCTCACCGACGGCGTCGCTCATTACACCGGAATGTTCTTACGCATTCGCGGCGGCGATCACGGTTTCTTTTGCCGCTCGAATGTCTTTTTTCAAAGCGGTGGGTTCCCTCATGTCCCGCTCATGGAGGACGTGAAATTCTTTCGAAAGATGCACTCTTTCGGTCGGGTTCGCGTTGTTCATCGACGGCTGCAGACCAGCGCGCGACGTTACGAACAGTTTGGGCGCGCTCGCGTAACCCTGATCTACGGCCTCATCGCAGCACTGTATGCGTGCCGTGTTCCGCTTCCGTTGCTGGCTGCGATGTATGCAAAGTCATTCCAACCAAAGATCGGATCGCGCTTTATTCCGTTTCATCATATTCCCGCGCTAGGAACACTGCCCTGACGATCCGGTACTTTAGCGATCGGCGCCCCTTTCAACCTTTCAACTTGTAGCGGCGACCTGGACGGCAGTTTCGACCAAGTCTGAGCAACCAGCCGCTTTCACGGTACTGGCTAACAGTGCGGCAAGTCGTGATTCGTATTCATCGCAAATGCGGCATTCGCCATTTGCAGAGATCCATTCCGGATGCTGCAGACGCAGGTCGAGGTGTATTTGCGCTTTCAGCTCACTGTGTGATTGCATCGCGTTCGCCCGACCGTTCGTTAGGTTGATTTATGGACTCGCTGGATAGGCAGGACGCGCTCTGCTGGGCTTCGGAGGAATAAGAGCTCGCGGAAATTGCGAACGCACGCACGCCGACGCGCGGATGCGATTGCAGTCTCGTGCTGGCGTTGCAGCAGTACTGCGAGCAAGCCGCTTTGTGTAAGAGTTTGGGTTGAGTTGTTCATAACTATTCGAGGACTGAAAATCACGCTTATTCCGCCACGCTGTGGGCCAAAACACGTTCCTGCTCCATCCGATGCTTCTGCGTGAATTTCCTGGGGTGCTTTCAGTAGCAAAGTTTCGCGACCAGACGGAATAAAACCAGGTGCCGCACATCAAACGTAGCATGGACAGTAACGGCGTGCGGCGAACCGATCCGAAACACCTTTCCAGAATTCGCCAGGCTGCGACCCTCGCGCTCGATCGGCTACAGGCGTTACGTTCGGCAAACGCAATGTCCCCGGAGCAGGTCAAATGCATATCCGACCAGATCGTGCAGCGATACAATTGCGACTTGGTCCAGAACGGAAGAGCTTTCATGATCCGCACGCACAATAGCGATCAACGATTCGATCTCGTGACCAATTTTTTCCACAACCCCCATTAGATCCATTTATGCATCGCCTTCCAATTCGGAGGGCCGCCGGTCCTCGTGCATCATTCGGTG
>JBAQJG010000650.1:0-2218 GCA_049300145.1 Chthoniobacterales bacterium
TGTGAGCGTCGCAAACTTCTTCCCAAAGGATGGCAACGCTCACAGAGCGCCGCTACAGGGAACATTGTTGCCGACATGCTTTCACCGTGTTCGACATCAACATCGCGATCGTCATCGGGCCAACACCACCCGGCACGGGCGTGATCGCGGCGACTTTCGTTGCCACTTCGTCAAAATCGACATCACCGATAAGCCGGTAACCGCGCTCACTCGTTGCGTCCTCCACTCGATTAATTCCAACATCGACAATCACCGCGCCATCGCACACGTGTTCCACTTTCACGAACTTCGGCCGGCCCATTGCGGCAATTAAAACATCAGCCGAGCGCGTGATCTCTGCGAGATTCCGGCTGCGCGAATGAACGACCGTCACGGTCGCGTCGCTGCCTCTGCCTTTTTGCATGAGCAAAAGCGCGAGTGGTTTTCCCACGATCATGCTCCGCCCAAGAATGACGACGTGCGCGCCGGAGATGTCGATCTTGCTTTCGATGAGCAGCCGTTGAATCCCAAGCGGAGTACATGGGACGAATCCGTCCGCCGCAGCGGACGCGAGTTTCGCGACGTTCAGCGGATGAAAACCATCAACATCTTTGCGTGGATCGAGTGCGCGCACGATTGTCGCTTCGTCAATTTGTTTCGGCGGCGGCGATTGCACAAGAATGCCGTGAATCGCTGGATCGCGATTCAACTCCTCCACGCGCGAAAGTAATTCCGGCTGCGTGGTGGATGCCGGGAGCTCCAGTTTCACGGAATGCAAACCGAGCTCGCGGCTCATCTTGTCCTTTGAGCGCACGTAGGCGCGTGAGGCAGGATGGTCGCCCACTAACACGACCGCCAGACCCGGCGTGACGCCTCGCGATTTTAATTTCGCAATTTCGTGACGAAGATCGACATAAACTTTTTCCGCAATTGCGCGACCGTCGATTAACTTCGCCATGCGCCGAACGTAAATGACTCAGCGTCGTTCAACCAGCGCCATCATCGCATTTTGCAAACGTAAACGCTCGGCTTCGAACTCTTCGGCGGTGCTGGTCGATCTTACACGATGCGGCCGGCCGATGATCACGTGCACTTTCGCGAACGGCCGCGGCACAATGAATCGATCCCAGCTTTTGATCCGCCAACAATTCGAGTATTCCATGTTCATGGGTAGAACCGCCGCGCCCGACTTTTGCGCCAGAAAAATAATTCCCGGTCCAATCTTGTAAACCGGACCGCGCGGGCCATCCGGCGTAATCACGACGTCGCGTCGCGAGGAGAGCACTTCCGTCAACTGCAAAATTGCACTGGCGCCGAGTCGCGAACTCGAGCCTCGCACAACATCGAAGCCAAAGCGTCCGATTGCATCGGCCAGCAGGTCTCCATCGCGACTTGCGCTGATCAAAGCCGCGCCCTGGCGGTTCGGAAAAAAAAGACGCAGCACGACCGGAAATATCAACAGGCGATTATGCCAGAGAGCGCCGATGTAATTTTCATTCACCGGCTTTCCAACAATGCCAGCGCGATCATCGATTTGATAACGCAGCGTGCGCGCCCAAAGCTGGAGCAAGCGAAATCCGAACGCGATCAGCCAACGCGCGCGCCAACCTTCGATCTTCAACTTTTCTTGCCCGGAGTTTTCGCAGTTTGATCCCGTTCGCCACGGCGAATCTGTCCCGCGGCGGACCAGCGATAGGCGCGCGGATTCGGCAACCCGATTTGATCGAGAATCCGCCAAACAACGGTATCGACAACGGCGGTGACGGAACCTGGCCGGCTGTAAAAAGATGGAATTGCCGGCAGAACAATAGCGCCCGCCTCAAGCAGCGTCACGACATTGCGCGCGTGAATCAAATTCCATGGGGTCTCGCGCGGGACGAGAATTAATTTTCGGCGCTCCTTCAAAAAAACATCGGCGGCGCGTAATAGCGCGCTATCGCTGGAACCGGAAGCGATCCGACCGAGTGTTGCCATCGAGCACGGAACGATCACCATCGCATCGAAGCAGGCCGAGCCGCTCACAAACGGAACATTGAGATCACTTTCCGAATGTCGCGAGATGCGCCCAGGAATTTTGAAATCTTCCAGCTCCTGCGCCGCAACCTGTTCTGCATGCGCGCTCATGACGAGATGAATCTCATGCGCCGCACAATCGATCTGCTCAAGCAATCGTTGCAGATAAATCGTTCCACTGGCGCCGGTCGCGGCAATCACAAGTTTCATCGGACTAAGAGAATGA
>JBAQJG010000651.1:0-1511 GCA_049300145.1 Chthoniobacterales bacterium
GGTTCGCATCGATGGCGATATCGGCAAGCAGCAAACTGCTGCCGATGCTGTCGAAGCAGCAATCAAAAACTTTGGACCCATCGATGTTTTGGTGAATAACGCCGGCATCTTCCTAAACAAACCTTTCACCGACTTCACCATCGAGGACTTCGACGCTCTTGTCTCCACGAACCTGCTCGGATTCTTCTACATGACCCAGCGCACCGTGAAAGAGATGTTGAAACAAAAATCGGGATGCATTGTGAGCATCACCGCAGCGCTTGCCGATCGGCCGATCGCCGGCGAAAATGGCTCGGTTTCGATGATTACGAAGGGTGGCTTGAATTCGGCAACCCAGAATCTCGCAATCGAGTATGCAAAAGATGGCATCCGCTTTAATGCCGTGGCTCCCGGCGAGGTGGATACACCAATGCACCGAAATGAATCAAACGGCTCTTCTTTGCAGCCGGCTATCAAAAGGGCGACAGTAAAGGATATTGTCGATGCCGTTCTTTACCTGGTACAGGCAGGTCATGTGAGCGGAGAGATACTCCATGTCGATGGCGCCGCTCCGCCTCGTCGTTGGTAGCTGGAAGACAATGCATTTATATTCTTGTCAAATTTGAGGGCTCAAGATGCAGGTGAACGATCGGCAAAAGAATAATCGGCAAGAAAACGATGGACAAAAGAACGAGCCGTCTTCTGCAGCGCGAGATCAAGTGATCCGCGCGGCACTGGATCAGCATTGGATGGCGTCCGATGCCAACGATTTTGAAACCGAGCACCTCATCTATCAAGAGGACGCGGTGCTGGAATACCCGCAGTCAGGCGAGCGATTCCGCGGTCGACGCAATATACAGAACCAGCGCGCCAGTCAGCCAAGCAAGAAGCGGTTTACTGTCCAACGAATCCTTGGCGGGGGTGATCTTTGGGTCACCGAATTCATCCTGACTTATGACGGCAAGCCGTCCTACACCGTGAGCATCATGGAGTTCCTGGGTGACAAGGTTGCGCACGAAACCCAGTACTTTGCGGATCCATTCGCGGCTCCCGCATCGCGGGTTCAATGGCGCGAACCGATGGATACGTAATCTCGAGGCGCGAGGAGGGACAAGAAATGGATTGGAAACGGTTGATCCAGTTTGCACTGTCCGGTAGCGGTGATTTGGAACAATATGCCATCCTGCTGGTGCGCGTATCGATTGGCCTGTTCTTTGCCATCTCCGGGGCAAACAAATTATTTGTCGCCGGCGGCACCAAACCTGTTTACGAAACGCTGGTTCAGGCCAACGTGCCGTTTCCTCACCAGACGGCTTATTTCGTGGCAGGTGTGGAGTTCGTTGGAGGATCCCTGGTGACAATGGGGTTTCTTTCGAGCCCTGTCTGCGTGGCTTTATTGATCGATATGATTGGCGCCATCCTGACCAACACGCTTTCCATCATGCCTAAAGGACTTTCGCCTGTTAACTGGCTCGACGATTTCCTCTACCTTCCGGAAGTCCTGTACGTGCTGTTCTTTACCTGGTTGATCT
>JBAQJG010000652.1:0-4367 GCA_049300145.1 Chthoniobacterales bacterium
AAACCAAGAATATGGTCACCTGCATACACCGGCACTGCACTTTCGGAGAGTCCGGCAAACCAGGTAACGGTTCGCGTTGTCGAATCCGGTTCTCGAGATGCGTCGGTTTGGGCCCTTAAGCACGCGGCGCGAGCCTTATTGAAACGAGCCAGGATTGAAGCAAATGAGTTGCGATCCTCTTTTCCATGGTGCGCCGGCGACCACGAATCGTGCCCTCGGATATTAAGCGGCAAACCCATGGCTTCGCTGAAAGCACGTTCGTAATCTTTGAAAATCTGCGAGCGCGAAAGGTGTCGCACGACCTCCTGATCTGAGGATCGAGACGCGCTTCGTTTGCTCGTTATGCCCTTTCGAAGCCGCGCCGACCGCGCCCTGTTTAGGCTACTATGCTTGCGCATCACACCGTGGCCGCATTCTAGAGTGTGAACCGGCTCAGCGCCCGTTGTCCTGATGAAACCGCGGCACGTGGGGCCTGTTGTAGAAAGTCTGCCGTCGAAGATCAGGCACCTGATTCTTGCGCACAGCTCGCCAACTCCGGAGAAACGCAGTGCGGTGTTTTGAAATTTTATGTTGCGCCAGGTAAAGCGCGCTGCTTTGCGTGAGTGTTAGTTCCATAATTGGATCTCGTATTCATATTGGGCGGTTAGTCACGCGGGCCGCACTTGGCCGGCTCGAGTTCTTTGCGCCAACTCCTTGGAATGAAATCTGACACAAATAAAATTCTAACGCGCTTTGTTGGTGCAGAGGGAAGGGCCGCACCTGCGGTCGATTGACGCTGCAAAAGATTGCCAATCAACCTACGGCCACAAACGCCGATCACCTAATGATATTAGAGTCGATTCGTTCGACTGTTGTTTCCATCTATGTTCTCGCGTTGCCAATCAGAAGCCGATCGGACCATTGACGGCCACCGCACGTTGACATTTCCGCGAGTAGATTACGATGATGCTGGCTTACGAAACCACTGATACCACCAAACCGGTACGGCGCTTCGAGGTTAACCAAAGCATTCACGACGAGCCGCTCCACGTTGATCCCGAAACCGGCGAAGCAGTGCGGCGGGTGACCTCCGGTGGCTACGGCGTAGTCATACGCAGCGGATCGACCAGTCCCTGCTCGGCTCGTGCGGCTCACATTCCGGCTGCGGCTGATCATCGCGGCTCGACTCAGCCAATCGTTGCGAGCTCGGAAGTGTAGCGAACAGGGTCCTGGCGGAAGAATCGCGCCAGTTCGGCGTACAGTTCGGGATGTTTGGCGCGGAGAGCGCGGGGACGTTCAAAGAACGCCTCGGTAATTACGGCAAAGAACTCCGCGGGATCTTTTGCGCCGTAGGTATCCAGCACGGTGGCCATACCGGTGTCATCAGCGGCCCGCAGTGCCTCGAACTCCTTGCTCATCACCCGTGCCCAGGTCAGGCAATCTGCCCGCGTCGCGAGAGCGGGAGCGCCATCGGTCTGGAAATCTTCGAAGTCAAGCTGGTGGGCGAACTCGTGTAGCACCAGGTTTCTGCCATCCAAAGGATTCGCCGCTCCGCGTTTCGCTGAATCCCAGGCCAGCACCATCACTCCGAGCCGGCGCGCGGTATGGCCGAGGCGGTCTTGCCTGCCCTCCTCCCAAATATTGCCTCCAAGGTGCCGAGCCTCGTACGCTGTGTAGCCCGAAGGATAAACCAGAATCGTAATCAGATGAGGGTAGTAGTCTGTCTCGCGGTGCAGGAGGAGAAGGCACGCCTGTGCCGCGATTGTGAGACGGATTTCGTCGGTAAGTTCAAGGCCGTCGCAACCTTCGAAGTGCTTTTCGGCTAGAAAGACTTGAACATGACCCACGAGCTCGGCCTGATCTTCAGGCGGAAGCCGCCGGAAGATTGGGAGGTTGCGCGTAATGATTGACCGCCACGCTGGCGGAAAGGCTTGAGCGCGCAATCCCTGACGCCGGCGCCGCTTCAAAAATCCGAAGATCACAAACTCTTCGCCGTGTCAGGGCGTGACAAACTCGGTCTCAGTTGAAATGGTTGACTCGCCCGCGCTTTGTTGCAACGCTTGTTCCACCGCCCGCCAGGCAAGCATTGCGCACTTCACCCGCTGCGGGAATTTTCGCACGCCCTGCAGCAGTCGAAGATCGCCCAACATTTTAGGCGCTTCGGCCGTCTCGTCGGTCACAAGATCGTGAAATGCGCGAAGCATCTCCTTCGCTTCCACGCGACTTTTGCCTTTCAATTTCGCCGTCATCAATGAGGCCGAGGCTTGACTGATCGCACAGCCGTGTCCGGTGAACTTGATATCCTGCAATTCTCCCCCGGTGCCGAATTTCACGCCCAGATGAATCTCGTCGCCGCAGGCAGGATTGTCGCCATGCACCCGCACCGCAGCATCGGGCAGATCGCCAAAATTTCGTGGCCGCCGCGAATGATCGAGAATGACCTCCTGATAAAGCTCTTCGAGTTCCGGACTCATGAAAAGAAACGCACGGCGGCGTGGAGGATTTCAATCATTCGATCGATTTCCTCTTCCGTGTTGTAAAAATAGAAGCTCGCGCGAGTCGTTCCGGGCAAGCCGAACCTCCGCATCAGCGGCTGGTTGCAATGGTGTCCGCCGCGCATCGCCAACCCGTACTGATCGGCAAATGTTGTGAGATCGTGTGGGTGCGCTGCCTCCATCACAAAACCAACCAGCGCGCCACGCTCCGCGGATGGTCCGAGGATGCGCATCCCGGGCAATTCAGCGAGACGTTCCATCGCATAGCCGGCAAGTTGTGCATCGTGTTCGAAAATTGCCGGGCGCCCGATTGACTCGATGTAATCAATGGCCGCGGCGAGTCCGATCGCGCCGGCGATGTTGGGCGTGCCCGCTTCAAATCGGCGCGGTGCTTTCTTGAACGCGCTTTTTTCCAAAGCGACGCTGACGATCATCTCGCCACCACCATGCCATGGCGGTATCGAATCGAGAATCTCAGCGCGTCCGTAGAGCGCGCCGATGCCGGTCGGTCCGCACATTTTGTGTCCGGAGAAAGCCAGGAAATCGCAGCCCAGCTCCCGCACATTAATTGGCATATGTCCCGCGCTCTGGGCTGCGTCTACCAGCGTGAGTGCGCCAACCGCCCGCGCTTTCTCACACAGTTCGCGAAGTGGATTGATTGTTCCCAGAGAGTTTGAAACGTGCGTGAAAGCGAAGAGCTTCACCTCGGGCGTGAGCAATGAAGAGAGCCGATCGAGCGCGAGAGTGCCGTCATCGCAGACCGGCACGAAGCGCAGTTGAGCGCCCGTTCGTTCGGCCAATAACTGCCAGGGGACGAGGTTGCTGTGGTGCTCCATTTCTGTGAGGAGAACCACATCCCCGGGCCGAAGAAATTTCCCACCCCACGCTTGTGCGACAAGATTTATGCTTTCGGTGGTCCCGCGCGTGAACACGATCTCGTTAGCGCTGGCCGCGCCCAGGTAATCCGACACCTGCTGCCGTGATCTTTCGTAAGCCTCGGTCGCACGCGAGCTCAGCTCATGCAAACCACGATGCACGTTGGCGTTGTCGTGCTCGTAGTAACCTCGAAGTGCATCGAGCACGGCCCGCGGTTTCTGCGAGGTTGCGGCGCTATCAAAGTAGATCAAGCGATGACCATGCGCCTGCTCACGAAGAATCGGGAAATCCTCGCGGATAGCCTTCCAATCGATACCGCCACTAGCGACCTGATGCACATCCTAATCTGCGCCGCCTGCCAGAGCGCGCCAGTTTATTCAAACCAAGCTTGGCCTACTGGGAAGATCGACAAGCTCCTTGAGATTATTTTTCTTGCCTGGATTAGTCGCGAATCTTTACGGTTGGCCGTCAGATCGAACCATAATCAAAGGAACAACTTATGAAAACTTTGAATCAGCAAAACGATTGGCACTATGAACGCCGCGACTTTATCGGATCGCTTTTTATGATGGCAGCAAGCGCATTCGCGCAGTCGCCGGCGGAAACAATGGCTCCGCCGAAAAGTTCCAACGCCGATCTTGCGCCGATCAGCGCGATCGGGGCGCACGTTTGCGGTATTCATTTCTACAGCGGCAACATGAACCGGCAGATCATCGCGCAGCATTATTGCTCGCATCTGAGCGACGAAGTCCTGCAATGCGTCCTCTACGATTCGGAAAAGAAAGATGCGCGATTGATCGGTGTGGAATACATCGTCAGCGCAAGAATCTTCGAATCGTTGCCGGCCGATGAAAAAAGACTCTGGCACAGTCATAACTACGAAGTGAAATCAGGAGTGCTGACCGCGCCGGGAGCACCCGAGGCGGGGGAAAAGGACCTGATGAAAGTCCTAATCGGCACCTACGGCAAAACCTGGCATACGTGGCAGGTGGATCGCGGAGACAAACTGCCTCTGGG
>JBAQJG010000653.1:0-2673 GCA_049300145.1 Chthoniobacterales bacterium
CAGCCGACAAAAGAAAAATGCCATAATTGAGATGATGCACATGCGTCCCGCCCAGATGGAGAAAGAGATCGGGCATTTTGCGAGCCATGATCAGAATCACCAGTGTCCGCGACGCGATAAATGTGAAGAGAAACGCCACAAACGTCAGCCGCGCCAAATGCCGCAGGGGATTTGCTGGTACACTCATATCGCGACCTTAGGATGTTCCACCATTCCGCCATTCGCTACCTGGTTTCCTGCCGACTTTCACCACGGACCGACGATTTCAGAAAAGGATGAACTCGCTGCTTTGAGATCACAAAGTCCCACCTTCTCAGGCTAGTTCCCTTTGAGATCGTAGATTGTGACCTCAAACACCGGGCGCGGTGGACGATGTAACGATTTATCGATTCAACGATTTATCGATTCAACGATGTAACGAGCCTTAGCAATCGCAGTTCTTACCGCAATTGCATTCCTTGCCGTTATTCATCGGGCAATCCTTGCCGCTTTTCTTGCAAGACGCGGGCTGGTCCGCCGCAAAAACGGTCGCACAAACCGCGGCCGCAAGAATGGAGAAGAGAATCTTAGCGTAACTTTTCATCCAGTTTCAATCTTCTCCAGCGGCCGCTAAACGCCAGCGAAAAAACACGTCGCCGCTTTCCCACTCGCCTTCTCCTTTTTCTTCGTTCTAAATTCCAATTCTTCCCCGATGTAACAATGTAACGATTTAACGAATCCCCTTCCCCTTTCATGGCGCAGACCAAATCCATCTCAACCAGCCCGCGTCGTCTCCCTCCGGGGCGTAGGCCCCTCTGGGCCGGAGGCAACCACTCCACTCTCTTGGAGGTCCGCGCGTCTCGCGTGCACGGCCTGGGAGTGTTCGCGACAAAATCGATCCGCAAAGGCACACGCATCATCGAGTACACAGGGAAGCGGGTTTTATGGAATGATGTCCCAGACGATCTCGATGACCCGCATACATTCCTTTTCGGCCTTGATGATGGGATCCACGTGATCGACCCGGCGATTGGCGGCAATGAAGCGCGGTGGATCAATCATTCGTGTCAGCCCAACTGCGAAGCAATCGAGGAGGAGGACGAGCGAGTTTTCATCTACGCCCTCCGCGATTTGCGGCCGGGCGAAGAACTTTTTTACGATTACGCGCTGGAAATGGATGAGCCCGTGACCGAGCAACTCAAGAAAGACTGCGAATGTTTTTGTGGGGTTCCAGAGTGTCGCCGGACGATGCTCTCGGTGAAATAGCTTTCCGAGACTCCACCAGCCGTTCCCGCTTGGCCTACTGATCGCGAATCCTGTCGGTTGTCACTTTCTAACACGCAGCTTCCCGCTCCCGCGCGATTGTTTTGGGAAAGGAGATCAAATGCGTTTAAGCGACAACATCAAACAAGCTGGTGCGACTGGATACATTTTGCTTTGGCTTCTCGGGATCCCGATTCCAATCTTGTTTATAATTTTTCTGCTCCGCGGCTGCACATAATTCGGAACCCGGAGACATCTTCAGTGCTGATCAAAGAGATGTGAGTTCGGCGATTGGTTGTCTCAAGATTCCAAACGCATCTTGCAGGTCTTTTCCAAACGTCACCAGGCCGCCATCATGCGCCGCCATAACAAAAATCTCTCTCTTTTCGACATCGGTGGCTTCGAAAAGACGCCGCACCGCGTAGGCCATTTCGGGTGTCCCATATTCAGCTCTCTTCGGCGTCGTTGGAGCTTTACCCAGAAGCGCCGCCCATAACTTCATGTCGTGACAATGGATCACCGCGCGAGCAGTTGCATCGGATTCGTAAACAGTTCTGAATGTGTAAGCGATTCGGATGATGCAACTGTTGATCCCTCGGACTGAAGCCAGTTCCTTTCGAAATCGTAAGCAACCACTTTCGCGCAATCCGCCGGCGTCAGCTCCGGGATCCCCGCAGTTGCCGAGCCCGTGATGTAGAACCGCGAGGTCGCGCCGTTCCGGATACTTAGGTTTCCGAAACCGATGCCGCTGGCATCCACGCCAATCATTCCAAGTGCAAGAAGTTTGCGTCGGCATCTGTTTAGTTCGGCGAATCCGGCGAAGCGCGAGATCTCTATCGGCACCTGTTCGCATTTAAACTTTACCGAACCGGTTTCGCTCACGACGCGTGCTCGGAAAAAAGTTCCAGAATGCTCTTTTCGTCGGCTTTGCAAACGCCCCGCTCGGTAATCAGTCCGGTCACCAGCCGTCGCGGCGTCACATCAAATCCATAGTTCGCCGCGGGACTGCTTTCCGGCGCAACGCTGACTTCCAACATTTGGCCATCCCGCCAACCGTCGGCGCGCTTGAGCTCCTCGGCGCCGCGTTCCTCGATCGGAATTTCAGAACCGTCGCGGATCGTCCAGTCAAATGAAGATGAGGGCAACGCCACGTAGAAAGGAATCTTGTTGTCCTGCGCCGCCAGCGCCTTCAAGTACGTTCCGATTTTGTTCGCCACGTCTCCGGTGCAGGTGGTTCGATCCGATCCGACAATCACCAGATCGACCGCACCGCGCTGCATCAAATGCCCGCCGGCGCTGTCCGCAATGATCGTATGCGGCACACCATGTTGACCGAGCTCCCAGGCGGTGAGCTTGGACCCCTGGCTTCGTGGCCGGGTCTCGTCAACCCAGACATGAACCGCTAAACCGCGATCGTGAGCGGCATAAACC
>JBAQJG010000654.1:0-1763 GCA_049300145.1 Chthoniobacterales bacterium
ATCCATCTCCCTCCAGCGTAGAGTCCTTTGCGAACCTGATTGGCTCCTTCGCGACAGGGACCGAGGGGGCGCGGCCGGCGCAGTATGGCGGTGCAGCAGCGGGAAGTCGACGTGGACGTTGAACCACTGCGCCTGGAAACCGGCGAAGCGGGCGGTGATGGTTTGGAACCGCTCGCGGACGGCATCGAGATGGTCCAATCCCTTCTTGAGATGGAAATCGGCGAGGTTGTTGGAGACCAGCTCGTTGCGCAGGAAGGTGGCGAACTTTTCGTACTGCTTCAGAAACGCGTGTTTGAAGTAGGCGCGGAAGACGTGATGGCCGTGCTCGATGCGGTCGATGACGGTGGCCAGCTTGCCGTGCATCGTGCGGTTCAGGCGCGTGCCAAAGATCTCGGCGATCTTGTCGGCGGTCAGCCGCCACAGGCCGAGTTCGCAGCTGCGTTCGAACAGTTTGTGGATGGGAAAGTTGCGCTTGAAGATGAAGTTGCGGCAATACTCGATCTGGGCCATCGCATAGAAGCGTGAGAGATTGAGCTGCTTGCGCTCCTTGGCGGAGAACTTAGGCCCCAGGATCAGGGTCCAGTAGTCGAGCCGTTTGCGGATGATTGCCGGGCTCAGCTTGTCGGCGGCAGCCTGCAGTGCCGCGACGTCGGCGACGGCGAGGAAGGCGTTGTCGGTCTTGCGGAACCCGATCCGCGCGCGGTTCAGCTCCTGCTCGATGAAGCTGTGGCCGTTGAGGTAATAGGTGGTCTGGAACGGGAAGAACGAGGCCACCCGCATCACCATCGGGCCCAGAGTTTCGTCGCGAATATAGAAATAGTAGTGCGTGAAGCGGCTGCGCTGGGGGGCGAGGATCCGGTGATGCGGGTCCTTGGTGGGATATTTCGGTACGCTGACCCGGAAGGTCGGCCCCTGCTCCATGCTCTTGAAGATGTAGTAGACGCCGTAGACGCGTTTCCGTGCCATGCGTCGTTGCCACGGCACGACATGGTCCTCCTTGCGCACCCCCTTCTCGGCCCATTCGATCGGCAGCCGATGATTGCGGGCGAAGGCTTCTACCCAGGCCTGGTAGTCGGCGGTGCGCCGGCTCAAGACCTCTTTGTCTACCACCGGAACGCCGACCACCTGACGGAAGAAGTGCACGACCAGCTCAGGACGCGAGAGACCACTGAGGTAGCCGTAAATGACAATGCGGTCGAAGCAGTGGCAGACAAAGGCGAGCAGGTCGCCGAACAGCTGGGTGAACAATTCCATGGCAATCCCCGCACGGCCCGCTCGGGGTCGAAGAAGCATCAAGCGAGGAGCGGGCAAGCGGATCGTCGAGGGCAAGAGTTTTCGTCTCGCCGACGGGGTGCGCTATATTCAGCGCCGCGCCGCCGACTACGACAGCCGCATCGTCACCATCGGTCAGCTGATCCTGTTCTCCACCAAAACCGGCGATGGCTGGCTGCTCGACCCCGCCGATCAGTCCGCCGCAAGGCTGGCTCGAGAGGGCGAGAGCGAGCCTATCCACATCGAGGAAACCGATACCACGTTCGCGATCGGTTGGAAGGGCCGCTACCGCATCGAGGGACCGGCGTTCATTTACTCGGATGAGGACACCGGCCGGGTCGCCACCATCCTCGGCTACCCGACCGACAAGCTCACCCAGGCGGGTTGATCGGGAAATTTCAAATATGTTTGGCTAGATTCTAGCTCGGAGAATCGCAGACAAAAAGAGTTCAACAATTGCCGCGCAAAGGTCAGGCGGCAAGGAGATCGAC
>JBAQJG010000655.1:0-2927 GCA_049300145.1 Chthoniobacterales bacterium
GCGCGGCATTGGTTGGACAAGGTGCCGCCGAAGAAGCAATCGCCCGCATTCGCGAAGGCGTAGCGAAATCGACCGGGCTCGGACGTCCTTATGGTTTGGCGTTCCTCGGCGAGGGTTTGGCGTGGCACGGCGATCGGGTGGCGGCCCTGGCCGCACTACAGGAGGGGTTGGAAATCGCTCGCACCAGCGGCGAGCATGGGTGGGATGCGGAACTCCACCGGCTCGCCGGAACTGTGCTGCTCGCCGAAAATAAGCTCACCGAGGGCGAGGCTTCCCTTCAGCAAGCGCTCCGCATCGCGCAAGCCCAGCAAACAAAATCGCTGGAATTGCGCGCCGCCCGTGATCTCGCCCGGTTGTGGGGCGAGCAAGGCCGGCGCACCGAAGCCCGCGACCTTGTCGTCCCGGTCTATGGCTGGTTTACCGAAGGCTTCGACACCGCCGACCTGAAGGAGGCGAGGGCGCTACTCGATCAGTTGGCGTGAGGCGCTGACTCGCGTTTTGCGAGACCGCTTCCCGTCGTCTCAATGATCCGCTGGCTAGGACACGAAGGTCGCTTCAGGGTCGAACGGGACTATCAGGAATTTCGTGCGTTGGGCATGATAGGAGCAAAGGAGCCTGACGATGCCACGACGCAAAGAACCTCGCATACCCGACGCCGCCCTTGACCAGCTGCTGGCTGGCGCTGATCCGAAGACGGTTTTTGACCCAAACGGACTGCTCGACGATTTGAAGAAGGCCCTGGCCCGAGAGGGTTCTCAATGCTGAGATAGACCATCATCTCGCCGGCTAAGAATAGGGCAACCGGCGAAACGGTTATGGCAAGAAGACGGTGATTACCGACATCGGCCACATCGAGCTGGAGGTCCCGCGCGACCGCCAGGCCCGGTTTGATCCGCAGTTGATCGCCAAATACCAGCGTCGCTTTCCAGGCTTCGACGACAAAATCATCTCGATGTACACCCGCGGCATGAGCGCGCGAGATCGTCGGTCATTTGCGCGATCTCTACGGCATCGAGGTTTCGCCGGATTTGATCAGCGCGGTCACCGACGCGGTGCTGGAGGAGGTTTCCCCCTGGCAAGCCCGCCCGTTGGAAGCAGTTTATCCGCTGATTTTCTTCGACGCGCTGCGGGTCAAGATCCGCGACGAAGGGCTGGTTCGCAACAAAGCTGTGCATATCGCGCTGGGCGTGCGCGCCGATGGCACCAAGGAAATCCTCGGCCTCTGGCTCGAGGCGAAATGGTCGGCTTCGGGTCATGGTCGGTAAACCTCGAACTGAGGATATTTTCTCCGGTTTCCCTCCCATAACCGACCTTTGAACGGGCATCGCCGTCCATAAAGAACGGCGTGATCCCGTCTGCGGCATCGGGTGTGCACCGTTGCAGCAATCCGGAAGGGATGACCGGAAAGGGTTCGCCGTCGAACGCGCCGATCGCCGCGACCAGAGTGAAGACGAAGCGCACTGCGGTGAACAAGATTATTGGCGGATTGGCCCCTCACTTACAGGACCCTCGAGCGGGTTCGGGATGACTTCGACCGCGGCCTTCAGTGTCTCGAACCACCGCTTGCCATAGCCAGCATGCGCCCCCTTGCCCGCATGGCCGAGAATGTAGCGCTCGATATCCTCTTTGACAGCGGGTGATCCATCCGGCAGCCGGGTGTTGCGCAGATAGGAAGTCGCGGTGTGCCGGTGCGAATAAAACGGTTTGTTCGGGTCGGTGATCTTGACGACGTTGCGCAGCCAAATCGAGCACTCGGTCGTTACCTTGCTGGCTCGCTTGCCATAGGTGTCGAGCGGCATCTTGGGGAATAGCGGCCCGCCCACCGGTACTGATCTCCAATAATCAAGAAAACCCTCATCGAGCAGCGCCCCGTGCAACGCGAGCTTGCGTGTCGATACCTTGGTCTTGAGCCGCTGATCGCGCGAGCGATGCTTTCGATGGATACTCATGACCCAGATCCCATCGATACACTCGATGTCGAGGGTGTTGGCGTCGGCCACCTCTGAAGTTCGCGTTCCAAGGAAGGAGCAAACCCAGTTAAGCCAGTAAACATGCGGCTGCGCCTCACGCGCCAGGGTCAGGATCAGCTTGCGTTCTTCCGGCGTGAAATCGTCGCGTTCCTTCCTGTCGCCAGCACTGTATTTGATGCGAGACATCGGATTCGTCGTGATGTGCTCGTTGTCGAAGGCATAGGTGAACAGCGCCTTCAACAGCTTGAGGTGGTTCAAGATAGAGCCCGATGACAGATCGCTTTCGTCGATCATCGCGTCGCGGTAATCCCGGCAGTTCTCAAACCCGACGCGCGCCATGTCATCGTGGCCGAGCCATTCGGCGAACCGGCCACACTTTGCCTCCATGTCCTGGTTGCCCTTTTTCGGCGCGTTCGTCTGCTTCGCCCAAAGCAGGATGATCCGATCAACGGGTACCGGTTTGGTCTGCGTCGCCGGCAATGCCAACGCCGAGTGTGGTGAGAAAAGACGCGTCTCAGGTAGAAATCGGTTCTGGCCGCGGCGGTAGGCGCGATAGCGCGTGATCCAATCATACCCATGGGGATTTTCTGTGATCGAAGCGGCGCGGATGATCGCAGCCTGGAAATCTGCGATCCATGGGACGGCCAGCCGGTTGGCCTCACGTTCATTTCGGGTGCCGAGCGCTCGCGTCAGATTGGCCTTGCCGGTATGGGGCGGCGGCAGGTACGGCCGGAGCTCCGGAGGCACCACGATCCGAACCCGGTATTTTCCGTTTACGATTTGTAGATACGGCATCGCTCGCATCCTTGGGAAACTCCCGTGTTGGACTCAAACCTGGACTCCCACGGGATCGTTCAAGGGTGTAGAAATGCTGAAGTTTAGGTTATCTCTGGTGCCCGATGGTTAGCACTACGCGGTCCAGCCGACCACCACGAACTCCTCGCGGTTCAGGCATTT
>JBAQJG010000656.1:0-8110 GCA_049300145.1 Chthoniobacterales bacterium
GCCAGCACCTTCGCCGCTGCGCCTGCTCGAGTGCTGTGCATGTGAACGCCGATATCGCACCGACCGTAGTCGCGCATCACCGCAGCCATCACGCGGCCGATTAGCTCCGCCGTCGCGATGCCGACCGTATCCGCCAGCGAGATCGATCGGATCTCGAGGCCGGCGATTTTCCTTACTGCTTGCCCCACTTTCTCCTCGTTCCAGGGATCGCCGTACGGATTGCCGAATGCCATTGAGATATAGGCCACCATATCGAGCCTGGCCGCGTCGGCCCGTTTCTTAATCGTCTCCAACACTTTGTAATTCTCTTCCGGCGATTGATTCTGGTTCTTGCGGAGAAAGGTCTCGGAGATGGAAAAGGGATAACCGAGCGTCGTTACTCCCCGGGTGGCGATGGCGCGGTCCGCGCCTTTCTCGTTCACCACGATGCCAATGATCTCGACGTCATCGGGCGGGTCGAGTTGCTCAAGCACCCTTTCGCTATCGGCCATCGGCGGCACGGCTTTCGGCGAAACGAAGCTCACGGCGTCGATGTGTTTGAAACCGGCGGCGATGAGCGCGCGCAAATATTGAACCTTAATTTCGGTCGGGATTTGTCGCTTGAGGCCCTGCCATGCGTCGCGCGGGCATTCGATGAGCTTTACGGTATCGTTTGGCATGGATGAGAACGCAGCTCTTGGTTCCATGAGCGTCATCGCGATCACGATGACCGCAAGGGCTGTTTTACCAGATACATTCGCCGGACGCGACGAAGCGCGTCCCTCCATCTTCACTTGAAACTTTGCGGTGTGACAGGAGCGTAACCGGCCATGCCCCGCCAATACACGCTGCAACGCGCGCCAAGATCGACATCGGTTCACATCGATTACGCGGCGGAACTTAATGAACAGCAGCTCGCCGCCGTGACAGCGCCGCCAGGGCCGCTGCTCGTGATCGCGGGCGCGGGCTCAGGGAAGACGCGCACCCTCACTTATCGCGTCGCCTACCTACTCGAGAACGGAATCGATCCGCGCAACATTTTGCTGCTCACCTTCACCAACAAAGCCGCGCGGCAGATGCTCGATCGTGTCGCGAACTTGCTGCCGGTCGATGCCAGCGGACTTTGGGGTGGCACATTTCATTCGATCGGTAACCGCATGCTGCGCCGCCACGGCAGCACCCTCGGTTACTCGAGCGGGTTCACAATTATGGACCGGGAAGATCAAAAAGATTTGATCAACACGGTAGTCGCGAGCGCGGGAATTGATCCGAAGGAAATTCGGTTTCCGAAGGGCGACGTGCTGGCGGAAATCTTCAGCTTCGTTGTCAACACCGAGACCCCAATGGAGGAATTACTCGCGGAAAAGTTTCCCTACTTCCTGCCGCTGCTCGACAAGATCAAAGATGTTCACGCGCGTTACGAGAAAAAGAAAAAGGCAACCAACTCGATGGATTTCGACGACCTGCTCGAGAAGACCTTGTTCATGTTGCGACAGCACGAGGGAGTAGCGGCATTCTACCGCCGCCAATTTCAATTCATTCTGGTCGATGAATATCAGGACACGAACAAGATCCAGGCCGATTTGGTCGACACGCTCGCCCGCGATCATCGCAACATCATGGTAGTCGGCGACGACGCCCAGTCGATTTACTCGTGGCGCGGCGCCAATTTCAAAAACATTCTCGAATTTCCGAAACGTTATCCGGACGCGCAGGTTTTTAAGATCGAGATGAATTATCGAAGCGTGCCGGAGGTTCTTGAGGTAGCGAACGCGGCCATCTCCTCCAATGTCGAACAATTTCGCAAGAATCTTGCGCCGACGCGCGACTCAAACGCGGTCAAACCGGCGGTCGTGGCGCTGAATGACGGGAGCGAACAAGCGCAGTTCGTCGCGCAACGGATTTTAGAGCTGCGCGATGAAGACGTCGATCTGAACGACATCGCCGTGCTTTATCGCGCGCATTATCACGCGATCGAGCTGCAACTCGAACTTTCTCGCCGCGGTATTCCGTATCAGATCACGAGCGGCATTCGCTTTTTTGAACAAGCGCACATCAAAGACGTCACGTCGTTCCTGCGCTTCGTGGCCAACCCGCGCGATGAGGTCGCGTTCAAGCGGATGGTGAAATTGCTTCCCGGCATTGGCAATCGCAGTGCGGACAATCTTTGGAATGCTTGGGATAAATCGATCGGGACTGTAGCCGGGGCCGGTGACCCCGTTTCCAAAACAGCGTCAGCGACGGCCGGGGTCAGCGACCCCGGCTACAACTTTGGCGGGCGCTTGCTCGCCATGAAGGTGGGCGCGCGATCAAACAAGCCCTGGGAACAACTCGCATTTACGCTCGATGAAATTGCGCCCGCTGGTCAGCCGAATGCGCCTTCGGAAATGATCACCTCGGTCGTGGAAGCGATTTACGACGACTACGCGAAACTGAATTTCACGAACTACGAGTTGCGCCGCGAGGATTTGAATCAGCTCGCGGCTTTTGCGCGCCAATTCAAAGACGTGCATGAATTTCTCTCGCAACTTGCGCTCATCAGCAATGTCGATGCAGAAGTTGCGCCGAACCAAACGTCCGACAAGGAAGCGGTGAATCTTTCGTCGGTTCACCAGGCCAAAGGTCTGGAGTTTCACGCCGTCTTCATTATCTGGCTCACCGACGGAATGTTCCCAAGCGCTCGCTCGCTCGACTCCCGTGATGCGCTTGAAGAAGAGCGCCGCTTGTTTTACGTCGCCGTTACCCGTGCGCGCGATGAGCTTTATCTCACCTTTCCGCACATGCGCCTAAGCGGCGGCTACGGCGATGTTTTCCAGCGGCCATCTCGTTTTTTGAAAGAAATTCCGAACACGCTCGTCGAAGACTGGCAGGTGCAAAGAAGCTGATTTTCTTCGCCACAGATTAACACGGATTTACACAGATAAGATGTTTGAATGGCCAGAGGAGGAGCGGTCCTTTCCACACAAGGAAATCACCGAACAAATTATCGGCGCGGCGTTTGAGGTGTATAAGCATCTTGGGTACGGATACCTCGAAAAAGTTTACCAGCGTTCTATGCAGGTCGACCTGCTTAGGCACAGTATCTCCGCAGAGCTCGAGCGGCGGCTGACGGTTCAGTATAAAGATGTCGTTGTTGGCGATTACGATGCCGATCTCATCGTAGCTAATGTTGTTCTTGTAGAATTAAAAATTGCGCCGCAATACGACAAACGCGACGAAGCGCAGTTACTGAACGCGCTCAAGGCCACCGGCCTAAAAATGGGACTCCTCATTAACTTCGGACGTTCCAAGGTCGAGTTTAAACGTCTCGTCTTCTAAATCTGTGTCGATCTGTGTTTACCTGTGGCCAGAATTTTTTGATCTGTGGTTAAGGGGAATTGATGGAGTTATCGCCGAAAAAGCGAATCGCGGGGATTCTCGCGCCGCTCTTCGCGTTGCGCAGCGAGAATGATCTTGGCATCGGTGACGTCGCAACGCTGCGCGAGTTCATCGACTGGGCGGCTGAGAGCGGTTTTAAACTCGTGCAACTTTTGCCGATCAACGAAACTGGCGGTGATAACAGCCCCTACAACGCGATCAGCGCCATGGCGATCGAGCCGACCACGCTTCATCTAGCGCCCGGGTCGCCTAAAGATTTAACGCGCGAAGATTTTGAGGCCGCGCTCGCCGATGTCGATCTTGCACGCCTTCGCCGAGGATGGGTGAAGTATGATCGAGTGAAGAAAATGAAGCGCCGCCTGCTCGAGAAGGCGTTCGCAAATTTCCGCGAGCATGCGAGCCAAGATCGAAAATCCGCATTTCGAGATTTTTGCGCGCAAGAAGCCGCCTGGCTCAATGATTACGCATTCTTCCGTGCGCTCATGGAACAGAACGGCGAAAGCGAAGCGTGGGACAAGTGGCCCGCCCAGCATCGGAAAATCGAGCTGGCGCGCCCTTGGCTGGATCGGCAATCTCGGGAAGCACGAGAAAAATTTGCCGGGCGCGAAATGTTTTTCCGGTACGGGCAATGGATTGCGTACGAACAATGGTCGGCGGTCAAATCCTACGCCGAAGAGCGCGGCGTCGCCCTCATGGGTGACGTCCCATTTGGGATTAGTTACTACAGTGCGGACGTTTTTTCACGGCCAAACGAGTTTGCGCTGGATTGGTCCGGCGGCGCCCCGCCCGAATCCTATTTCAAGGACGACGAGTTCACGCAAAAATGGGGGCAAAACTGGGGCATTCCCCTTTTCCGCTGGGAGGTCATGCGCAATCGACATTTCGATTGGTGGCGGCAACGCGTGCGCGGCGTGCGGCGCAGCTTTCATCTTTTCCGCATCGATCACGTGCTGGGATTTTATCGGGTCTACGCATTCCCCTGGCGCCCACGACGCAACCAAGAATTTCTCACGCTCGATTGGAACCAGATGTTGGAACGAACTGGCGGACGCGCACCGCATTTCGCCCCGCACGACGATTCGACCGCGAAAGATGGCGAGGCGAATCGGCGTGAAGGCGAAGAATATCTGCGCGTTGTTCTGGAAGAGGCCGGCGCGGCGCGGGTGATCGGCGAAGATCTTGGGACGGTGCCTGATTACGTCCGCCCAAATTTGCGCTCGTTAGGTATCGCCGGCTTCAAGATTCCGCAATGGGAATTTTATCACGGCCGCGTTACGCCGGGCGGCGAATATGAACGCCTTTCGGTCGCGACTTATGCCACCCATGATCACAACCCGCTTCGCGCTTTGTGGGAGGACGCGTTCCAGAAGAAGACATCGACATCGGAGCAGTCGCGATTCGAGTTGGAAAAGATAGCGCACTTTGCCGGGTTCAATCCGGCGATCGACAAGAACGATTACGAAAACGATTTTTATCCGGCCGTCATGGAAGCGCTTTTCCAAAGTGAAGCCTGGATTGCCATCGTCATGATCACCGATCTGCTCGCGCGCAAATACCGCTTCAACGTTCCCGGCACGGCGGCGCGTTCGAATTGGGTGCGGCGGATGCAACGCACCATCGCGCAACTGCATTCCAGCCGAAAAGAGCGAAAACGAATGGGATTGATTCGGCGGCTTCTTGAGAAAACTGGGCGAATCTGACCGGGAACGGCTGCGGCTGATTCGCGAGTTGCTTCAGAAAGCGGCAGAACTTAGCCACAGGTGAACACAGATTTTCACAGATTCGAATCTTTTCTCTTTGATGTCTTCATTTATCCAGAAAAAATCTGTATCTGTGTTTATCTGTGTGAATCTGTGGCTAAAGAATTGTTATGAGGTCTCCGCTTAAAATCGCTGTGACTGGGGCGGCCGGCCAGATTGGTTACTCGCTCATTTTTCGCATTGCTTCCGGCGAAATGTTCGGCGTGGATCGACCCATCGTGTTGCATTTGATCGAAATTCCGAACGCGCTCGGCGCGCTCGATGGAGTGGTGATGGAATTGCACGATTGCGCCTTTCCGCTTTTGCAATCGGTTGTGCCAACGGCCGATCTCGATGAGGGCTTCCGCGACGTCAACTGGGCGCTGCTGGTCGGCAGTATCCCGCGCAAAGCCGGCATGGAACGCAAAGATTTACTCGGGATCAACGGCAAAATTTTCGTCGGACAAGGCCAGGCCATCGAACGCAATGCCGCGCCAGACGTGCGTGTGCTGGTGATCGGAAATCCGTGCAACACCAATTGTCTGATCGCGATGAACAATGCGAAAGAAATTCCCCGCCATCGCTGGTTTGCCATGACGCGACTCGACGAGAATCGTGCGCGCGCCCAGCTTGCGCACAAGGCCGGAGTGGAAATCACGCGCGTGACGAACATGACCATTTGGGGAAATCACTCGGCGACGCAGTATCCGGATTTCTATAACGCCAAGATCGACAATCATCCGGCCAACGAAGTCATTGGCGATGAGAAATGGTTGAAGGAAGAATTTATTTTGAGTGTGCAGCAGCGCGGCGCCGCCGTGATTAAGGCGCGCGGTTTGTCGTCAGCGGGCTCCGCTGCCAATGCGATTGTCGATACCGTGCGTTTTCTGACGAACGACACGCCGGGCGACGATTGGCACAGCGTCGCCGTTTGTTCCGACGGAAGTTACGATGTCGAGAAAGATCTCATCTCGTCATTCCCGGTTCGTGTGCGCGGCGGCAAATGGGAACTCGTGCAAAAACTTCCGATCAACGAATTCAGCCGCGACAAGATCGACAAATCGGTCGCGGAATTGAAAGAAGAGAAGTCGCTGGTCAGCGACCTGATAAGGTAGCACAAGCGTCTCGCTTGCGAGTTTAGTTAGTTTGCAAGCTGGAGCTTGCGCTAGTTTAATTTCTCGCCGGTCAAGCGCTCGAACGCTTCGACGTATTTGGCCGAAGTTTTTTCGATCACCTCGCGCGGCAACGTGGGCGCGGGCGGCGTCTTGTCCCAATCGAGCGTTTCCAGATAGTCGCGGACAAATTGTTTGTCGAAACTCGGCGGACTTTGCCCGACCGCGTATTGGTCCTTCGGCCAGAAGCGCGATGAGTCCGGTGTGAGACATTCGTCGATCAAGAGCAATTTCCCATCGACAGTCCCGAATTCGAACTTTGTGTCGGCCACAATGATGCCGCATTGCGCTGCATGATCGCGGCCAGCCTCGTAAATTTGCAGACTCAAATCGCGCGCGCTCTCGGCAATTTCATTTCCGAGGATTCGCCGGCACTCGTCCCAATCGATATTTAAATCGTGACCGGTATCACTCTTTGTCGCCGGGGTAAAAATCGGCTTCGGCAAAGGCGACGCCAGTTTCAAACCGGCGGGCAGTTTTTCTCCGCAAACGCTCTGCGATTCCTGATATTCTTTCCAGCCCGAGCCGGCTAGATAACCGCGCACAACACATTCCACCGCGAGCGGCTTGGCTTTGCGCACAATCATCGAACGACCGGCAATCTGCCCGCGAAACGGCTGTAAATTTTTTGGAAACTCTTCGAAGTTCGCCGTAACAAAGTGATTGATTAACTCGCCGCCCGGCTCGTTAACCCTCTCGGGCTTTCCCGTCTTCGTCGCTCGGCTCCCGCCGGCTCCGATGTCGATCCTCTGCTCGCGAGGCCTCTCGGAGTTATCGAACCGTTTGAACCAAAAAGCTGAAAGTTGATTTAACACCGCGCCTTTGTGGGGAATGGGGTCGGGCAAAATCACGTCAAACGCCGAGAGTCGGTCGGTCGCGACGAAGAGCAGCGTTTCACCGAGATCGAAAACTTCGCGCACCTTGCCGCTGCGCAGTTTTTTTATCCCGGGAAGATTAATAGTGGATTGCGGCGAAGTTTGCATTTTGAAAACGCTCAACGCTCAACGCTCAATTTTCAACGTCCAATTAAGAGCGATGCGTTGAGCGTTGAGCGTTGAGCGTTGGACGTTGAGCGTTGGACGTTGGACGTTTGCTCCGACTTTATGGCTGGAATCGTCGTCAAACCCCGCGCGCGAATCTTGCACGGACACGACTGGGTTTTCTCAAGCGAAGTCCTCAAGATTTTCGGAGATCCGGCGGACGGCGACGTGATTTCGCTGAAGGACGGGCGCGATCGTTTGATTGGCAGTGCGATTTACAATTCCAAATCGCAAATCATCGCCCGGCGTTTCTCGCGACAGCGGCAGGATCTCGATCTCGATTTCTTCAAGCGCCGCATCGCGCAAGCCGCCGAATACCGGGCGCGGCG
The DNA here is from genome assembly GCA_049300145.1 of Chthoniobacterales bacterium. GTDB lineage: Bacteria > Verrucomicrobiota > Verrucomicrobiia > Chthoniobacterales > UBA10450 > AV133. Next base: position 7,638 of record JBAQJG010000656.1, read on the forward strand.
ACATGTCGACCCAAAATTATGTCGCGTCGTCTGGAGCGAGAGCGACGGACTACCCGGCGTGATCATCGATCGCTACGGCGATCATTTCGTTTTACAAACGCTGACGCTGGCGATGGACCTGCGGAAGGATTTGATCGCGAATGCGATTGTCGAGGTTTTTTGGGGGGCAAGCGCCTCGCTTGCCGAAGGACAGGTGGAGGCAGGCGGAGCGCCCGCCCTACAATCCATCGTCGAGCGGAACGATGTGCCGGTCCGTCGCGCCGAAGGGCTCGAACTCAAGAGCGGCATTTTACGGGGCGATGCTTCCGTGGAGACGGACTTCCAAATCGCCGGCGTGCGGTTTGCGATCGATCTTCTGCGCGGGCAGAAAACCGGTTTTTACCTCGATCAAAAAGCAAATTACCAAATTGTCGCCGAACATGCGATGGGTCGCCGCGTTCTCGATTGTTTTGCGGACGAAGGCGCGTTCGCGC
>JBAQJG010000657.1:0-9336 GCA_049300145.1 Chthoniobacterales bacterium
GCCTACATCGGCGAGGAGCGCGCCGGCGATGAGATAATCGCGCTGAACCGGAATTCCGCAGCGGAACGATTTCTCAAGCACGTCGGCGATAGCGATGCATTGCAGCGCGCAGGAATTGAGATGCTCGACGAACTTCATGTCGATGTCGCCGGCCAACAACGTGAACTTGACCGCGCGAAGTTCATCGAAGGTCCAGCCTTTCCCGCCGCAGCCGGTGGTGATCGCTTCGTTCCACACCGCCGCTACTTTTTCGCGCAGCGATTTGTCGTTGATCTTCATCAAGCTGGGAAAGAGTTCAGCGATTTCATGGACGCCGTAGTTGGCTCGTTGCGTTTTCATGGTGGTGACATCCGTTCTAATTCATGATTAACCCCTAATGAACACGATCTGTTAAAACAACCACGAATGAACACCGATGAACACGAACTTATAGGACAATTCGCTCCCACTCCAATTTGGCCCGTTTAAAATTAGGATAACTCCAACGCGCAGGTTCGTGATCCGCAGATAGTTCAGCATCAATCCACGTTCGTGATCAATGATTCGGTCGATCACCTTGGTATCCACCACAACAGCATCAAATGCGATCAAGTCAGGAATGAAGAAACCGGCCTTGTGCCCTTTGGTAGAGGACATCGAACAAAGGTTGCTGCCGGAAAGGAACGTTTCGCAGACCAAACTCAACTGCCAACGCGTTTTCGTATGGCTTCTCAACCAACCCGTGACCAAGCGCGTTAAGAACTTCTACGGCACAGCCGACAATTTGAAAAACCTCTTCTTTGGCCAACAACTCTCCGCTATTCGTGTCCATTCGTGTTCATTAGTGGTTAATCGTGCGGGCAGGGGGCCCGTCGTAGCCGTGATTGACTGGATCAATTCGGCGCATCGGTTTCTCGCGGGTTTGCTCTTCGATGACATGTGCCACCAGCCCGGGCGTGCGCGCGATCATGAAAATGCCGTTGAACGCCGCGGGATTCATTCCCAAATCGGCGAGGATCGCTCCGATGGCGCCGTCCACATTGATCGGCAACGCTTTCTTGGCGTCGGCGAACGATTTTTCAACGGCCCGTGCGGCTTTCATGTGCGGTCCGTCCACGCCAGCTTCGCGCGCCAGCTCGAACAACCGCGCCGTGCGTGGATCTTTGGTGTGATAACGATGGCCAAACCCCGGCATTCGCTCGCCAGCCTCCTTCATCGCCGCGAGAGTACGCGCGGCCGCTTCATCCATCGAAATGGATTCGCTAGCGGCGCGATCGGCGATTTTTTTCAACTGACGCGCGCAATCTTCGATCGCGCCGCCGTGATGACGATTGATCGACATGATCCCGGCGGCGACCGCTGCGCTCAACGACGCGCCGGTAGATGCAACGGTTCGCGCGGCCAATGCGCTCGGAGGCGTCGCGCCATGATCGATCGACGACACTAGAATCCCGTCCATCAACCGCCCGATTGCATCCGAGGGCAGTTCGCCGGTCAAAATCAAATACACAGAGGCGCCGAACGAAGCGCGTCCCATCAATTCGGCGATATCGTATCCGCGCACCGCGACGCGATTGGACTCAATGCGTGTGACCCCGGTATTCCAGACCGCGTTCTTGTCAGCTTCGCTCATAAGACTCTGTCCTTTCATTTGCTTCAAAATATCGACGACCGCATCTGGTAGTTCACCGAAAGCATCGACCACGGTCGCTCCGGCTTCGCGCAACGCTTTCACTTTGCCGGCGTGCGTGCCGCGCCCGCCTTCAATGATTGCGCCAGCATGACTGAAACGCGTGCCTTCGCGAGCCGCTTTGCCGCCGATGTATGCAATCACCGGCTTGGAAACTCTTCGGTCACGAATCAGCTGCGCCAGTTCCTCTTCCTGTGACGAACCAATTTCCCCGAAGATCACGATCGCTTCGGTGAGCGGATCGGCTTCAAACATCAGCGCCGCATCAGGAATACGAATTCCCAGGACCGCGTCGCCGCCGATGTGCGCGATCGTTGAAATACGAACGCCGGCTTGTCCGAGATAGTAACCGGTGCTCGATGCCATGCCACCGGAGCGGCTGATCACGCCGACCCCTTTTGGAATTCCGGGCTTGAACCATTGCCGGGCACTTTCGGCGCGACCGCCGATCATGCCGACAACGGCTTTTCCCGGGCTCAAAACACCGAGCGTATTCGGTCCGACAAACATCGCGCCGTTCGCTTTTGCTGCGGCCGCGATCTGCATCGCGTCCCACACCGGCACGCGATCGGGAACGAGCACAGTGAGTTTTATTCCGGCTTCAATCGCGGAAATAGCTGCGTCTTTTACCCCGGCTGCGGGCACAAAAAGAACCGAGATGTCGATCTTGCCGAGAGCTTTGACCGCGTCTTGTGGCGTGTTAAACACCGGCACTCCAAGAACGTTCTGCCCGCCTTTCCCGGGAGTCACACCCGCGACAACATTGGTCCCGTAGTCGCGCATCAAACGCGTGCGCGCCTGACCTTCGCGGCCGGTGATGCCTTGCACCAAAACGCGCTTTTTTTCGTCGATCAAAATGGCCATTTAGCGTTTGGCTCCAATTAATTCGTCCAGGCCGGGAACATCGAGTTGTAAAAAAAAGCCTTCTAATCCAGCCATTCTGCACTCAACGGAGCACGCGAGGAGCTCGGAATCCTTGGTCGTGAATTCCTCCGTTGGCAGCGCCGGCGCCGGCGCGCCATCACGATCGACAATCAATCCGTTCGAATGCGTTTCCACAAAACTGCGAATTTCCGGCCAGCGCGCGATGTCGATCCAAACCCGGCCGCCTTTGACCGGAAACGCTTGGGCCGAGGAAGTCTGAACAAATTTTGGGACACGTGGCAGGCGGGGCTTCCAATTCGCGCCTTTTGATTCGGCCACGAGCTCGGCGAAGCGATTCGCAATCGCTGCCGGGGCATCGGTTTTGCGATAACCCTCAATCGGCGTGCGCAGCAATTTGGACATCCGCTGTAAAATATCGACCGCGCGGTCTTCGGTGTTACCGCCCAGGCGAATCACCGCCGGGATATCGAGATCGAGTTCCCAAAATGCTTTGGCCAGTCCATAGGCCGACCAATATTGCTCCTGACTCGCAACGCCGGAGCCGGACCCGAAATATCCGACCAGATCGGGCTGGGCCAAAATAATCCGAGCGGCGCGATAGACTTTGGATGCGGACGGATTCCCGCTGGTGTCGGTGAAATTGGCGATGGTGAATCCTGCGTTCACAATCGCGTCCATCGACATCATCGAGCCGCCGCCGCCAGCGCCGTGAAAACCAACCAGACCTTTGGAATCTTTGGCGGCTATCGTTGCCAACTGCGCGAAATAAAATGTGCCACGATGATCGCTTTGTTCGACCGCGTAAGCGACGCGCTCGAGCGCAGTCGGCGGATGATCGAACTCGCGCGCAATCTCGATCTTCAGTTCCGGATGACGGGCCACGGCGTAATCATCAATCGTTATCCGGCAATCGGCGGCGACGAACTCGCCATCTTTGGTCAGCACCAACGGATTTATTTCAAGCGAGCGGGCTTCAACAGTGCGGGCAGCGGCAAATAATTTCTGAATCGATTGAGCCAGCTGTTTAGCCTGCGCCGGCGAAAGTCCGCAGGACGAGACCGCTTCGCCAAGGTCCGGATTCAATGGCCCGCGACTAACATCGCAAGGAATCCGTCGCGTTGAGGCGGCGCGTTCTTCGATCCCGCTCCCGCCGCCGGCTGCGAAAATAATCACCGGGGCACGGGCGGCATCATCAATCGCGAAGGAAAGAAAAAACTCCCGTTCAATGGCGATCTTCTCTTCTACCAACACGGCTTCGACTGGAAACTGTCCAACCTTCATCGTCAGCATGCGCGCTGCGTGGCCGCGCACATCTGCCGGTCTTTTGGCGAAGGCCACGCCGCCAATTCCGGCGCGCCCGATGGTCCAGGCTTGAATCTTGACGACCACCTCGCCGCTCTTCTTGCCGTCGATAAGTTCTTTCGCGGCTGCGACCGCTTCATCAGCGGTGGAAGCGGCACGGCCACGCGGAATCTTGAAGCCGTTGGCGGCGAGAATGGCTTTGCCTTGATATTCGTGAAGTCGTGCCATGGCTGCGTGCTATTTCGGATGAAAACGCCCAACGTTCAACGTTCAACGCCCAACATCCAACTCGGAAATGCTGAATTGAGCGTTCAGTGTTGGGCGTTGAGCGTTCGACGTTGTTTTGCTATTCGTGATGGGACTTCCGCAACGAATCCATGAAAGCTTAGGCACCGCATGACATCCCTCGATTACTACGCCATCGAAGAACTCCTCACCGACGACGAGCGCGCGGCACGCGATCGGACGCGGCGTTTTGTGGAGGAAGAAGTCCGGGCCGAGATCGTGCCCTGCCATCGCGCGGCCAAATTTCCGGAACATCTCAGGCCACGGATGGGTGCGTTACGCCTCTTTGCTCCGCATCTGAAACAGCACGGCTGTGCGGGGCTGAGCTACACGGCATATGGCCTTATCATGCAGGAGCTGGAACGGGCGGACTCGGCTTTGCGCTCGGAGGCGTCGGTGCAGGGCGCGCTCGCCATATACGCGATTCATTCTTTCGGCACGCCGGAGCAGCAGGGGCGCTGGCTGCCGGGGCTGGTGTCGGGCGAGCGCGTAGGTTGTTTCGCACTAACGGAACACGGGCACGGCTCAGATCCTGGCGGTATGGAAACTCGCGCCACACGCGACGGCGATCATTATGTCTTGAACGGCAGCAAATGCTGGATCGGCAACGCTTCTATCGCTGACGTGAAGGTCATTTGGGCGAAAGACGATGACGGACGGGTCGGCGGATTCGTCGTGGAGAAGGATACACCCGGATTTCGCGCGCAGGATATTGAGGGGAAATTCAGCCTTCGCATGTCGCGCACGTCGGAATGCTGGTTCGAAGACTGCCGGATACCGGCGGAGAATCGCTTGCCTAAGGCGTCGGGGTTGCGCGCGCCGCTGTCGTGTCTTTCGCAAGCGCGTGTGGGCGTGGCGTGGGGTGTGATTGGCGCGGCCATCGATTGTTACGAAACGGCGCTGGCCTACGCCAAATCGCGAGTGCAATTCGGCCGACCGATTGCCGGCTTCCAACTGGTGCAGGAAAAACTCGTTTGGATGGTGCAGGAGATCACGAAGGCACAATTGCTCGCCCTGCGCCTTACTCGCATGATGGAAGCGGGAACCGCGCGTCCCGCACAGATTTCGCTGGCGAAGCGCAACAACGTTTGGATGGCGCTCGAATGCGCACGCAAAGCACGCGACATTCTGGGCGCGGTTGGCATCACCGATCGCTATTCGGTGATACGGCACGCCATGAATCTTGAGAGCGTCTACACTTACGAAGGCACGCACAACATCCACACCTTGGTCGTCGGGCACGACATTACGGGGATCAATGCCTTTGGCGGCTGAATCGAAATGTCATCCTGAGCGGACCAAAGGATCTCGCAAACCAGCGTAGCGTTTCGCTTCGGTGAGAGGTCCTCGCCGTCTGCGCGGCTCGGGATGACAGCGTGGGAAGATTGGCTAGGTTATTGAAGCTATGAACGAAGTTTACATTCTCGGCGGTGGACGCACCGATTTTAAGCGCAACCTGAAGAAAGAAGGCAAAACCATCCGGCACTTGATCATTGAAGCCGGCAAGAAGGCGATCGACGACGCCAAGATCGATCCCGCGGAAATTCAGGCCGGAGCGGTTGGAAATTTCAATGCCGGTCAGTTCACGAAGCAATTGCAGCTCGGCGCATTCATTCCGGAGATCGATCCGAAATTGCGCGGCATTCCGACCATGCACACCGAAGCGGCATGCGCGTCGGGCGCCCTTTCCGTTCTGCTCGGGGCGCAATGGATCATGGGTGGCTTTTACGATGTTGTCCTCGTGGTCGGTGCGGAACAGCAAAAGACGATGTCGTCACTCGATGGCGCCGATGTGCTCGGCGCGGCGGCCGATTATCACAATGAAAAACCGGAGTATGGCGATTTCATGTTCCCGAAGTTATTCGGTCGCATCGCGCAAATTTACATCGACAAATACGGCGCCACGGAAAACGACCTTGCTCAGGTCGCGTGGAAAAATTATGCGCACGCAAAACTGAATCCGCTCGCGCAAATGCGCGACGCTGATCTCACCCTCGATTGCGCGTCGCAAGTGTCTGACAAGAATCCTAGCGTGGCACCGCCGCTGAAAGTTTCCGATTGTTCGCAGATCACCGACGGCGCCGCGTCAGTCCTTCTCGTGTCCGGGAAATATCTCGAGAAAATCGGGCGCGATAAAAACAAGACTGCGCGTTTACTCGGCTTTGGGCACACGACCGATTATCTGCCGCTCGACAAAAAAGATGCGCCGGCGTTTTCAACCGCGCGCAAAACCGCCCAGCAGGCATTCCACATGGCAAAGCTGACGCCGCGCGATATTCAAGGCGCCGAAGTGCACGATTGTTTCTCGATCACTGAGATTATCGCTTATGAAATTCTCGGGCTGGCGGAATCGGGCAAAGGCGTCGATCTCGTCAAAAGCGGCGCGACCACCTTGCCGAAAGTTCGAAACGAGAAGACGAGCGGGAAATATCCATTTAGAATTCCGGTGAACAGCGGTGGCGGCTTGATCGGCGATGGTCATCCGGTCGGCGCGACTGGCGTTCGCCAAGTCTTCGACGCCTATCAGCAACTCACCGAACAAGCCGGCGCGCGCCAGATCGAGAACGCGAAAAAATTCCTTACCTTCAATATGGGCGGCAGTCTAACAACTTCCGTCGCGATGATCTGGGGGCGGGAGTAGGGATTGTAGCGGCGGTCGCTGACCGCGGTTTTTATATTCTGCCGCAGCCGACGGCAGCGGCTACAACCTTTCTGTGGTTGCGAGGAGGCATCGGTCGCTAAGGTGGCGCGACGTTAAGATTGGGATTATAGGAAACGATATGAAACGGCGATGGTTGATCGGTCTGGCGTTACTCGCGTCGATGCAAGCGATGGAGGCGCAGAGTTTTAAATTTCTAAAGAGCATTCCGATCGGAGGCGAAAGCGGCTGGGATTATTTGTCGATCGACGCAAAGGCGAGGAAACTTTACGTCACGCACGCGACGAACATCGTGATTGTCGATCTTACGAGCGACAAGGTCGTGGGCGAGATCGCCGACACTCCGGGCGTGCATGGCTTCGCTATTGCGTCGGACCTCCCCCGCGGATTCTCCAGCAACGGAAAAGAATCGAAAGTGAGCGTGGTTGATCTCAACACCGCCAAGACGCTCACGAAAGTGGAAACAGGCGAGAACCCGGATGCGATCTTGTTCGAACCGACGAACTCGGAAGTTTACGCGTTCAATGGACGCGGAAAATCGGCCACAGTCATCGACGCAAAAAACAACAGGGTGCTCGTGACCGTCCCGTTGTCCGGCAAGCCGGAGTTCGCAGCGGCCGATGCATTGGGCGGACGAGTCTTCTGCGATATCGAAGACAAGAACGAAGTAGCTGTGATCGATATCAAAACCCACGCCGTGACTGGATCGTGGCCACTCGTACCCGGCGAGGAGCCTAGCGGCATGGCTTTCGACGCGGTACATCACCGACTCTTCGTGGGTTGCGGCAATAAGTTGATGACGATGCTGGATACCGATACCGGCAAGGTCGTGGCGAAAACGCCGATCGGCGCCGGCGTAGACGCGTGCGCATTCGATGACGCGACACAACTGGCGTTCGCTTCCTGCGGCGATGGAACGATCACGATCGCGAAGGAGGAAGCACTGGACAAGCTTGCGGTTGTGCAAACTCTGACGACTGAGCGCGGCGCGCGCACTATGGCGCTCGATCCCGCCACGCATCGCATTTATACATGCACCGCGCAGATCGCACCGGACACTGGACCAAGTCCGTCACCTGGCGAACGTCGCCGGCCCAATTACGTGCCCGGCACATTTCACGTGCTCGTTTACGGACCGGAATGATACGTCGGCTGGTTTAGCCGCAATTCTTCATCCGCCTTTTCTGTAGCCGCTGCCGCCGGCTGCGGCTTCTTTGCCGTGACACTACAAACGCGTCTAAGTTCTTGTTCGTGCACGAGCATCTACGTCGCCTCGATCGAGTTTGGATTGAGCCCCCAATTTATTTCATCACAACCTGCACAAGAGATCGGCGAAATGTTCTCACACATGAAACTGCCGCCAGTGCGTTGATCGACGAATGGAAACGCGCGCGCGAACGTCATCGTTGGGCGATTGGTCGTTACGTGATCATGTCTGACCATGTGCATTTCTTCTGCAGGCCGGAACGTGAAGCGAAAACCTTGTCACGGTTCGTCGGGGCTTGGAAGACATGGACGAGCCGAAAGATCCAAAAAGCCAGACCGCAGCCGACGGCAACGGCTACAACTCCGCAAGCTCTTTGGCAACGCGAATTCTTCGATCACCTGTTGCGGTCTAGCGACAGCTACAGCGAAAAATGGAATTATGTTCGTGAGAATCCAGTATGAAGCGGATTTGTCACCTCCGCCGATGATTGGCCTTACTCAGGCGAGATCGAGCGACTCGAATTCTAAGCGACCGTTCAAGAACATGCCAGACAGGGTGGTTTTCCGGCCAATCACATTTCCAAAGTCCGCTCCGTCATCCATCCAACAAGAACTCCGAGATCAAGGAATCGCTTACTCGCGCCATTCGAAAACAGCTTGGCGTTGAATAGCTGAGCTCGTCTGGGCTCGATCTCTGCCCTTGCCCTTTGAGCTCGCGGCTACAGCGCTATTTGCGTGTCAAGCTCCGCGATACGGATCTTGACTGCCGCACAACGTTTACGCTCACGGTCGGCGTCGCGTTCCGGCAGATATTGCGCTTTGTACGGCGACCGCGCCGGTTTCAAGCATGATTGAACGAAATCGTTGGCCAAAATGAGGCGACGCAGGTTCGCACTCGTCGTGGTTGCTTCGGCTTCGGCCAGCCAGTTGTCCCGGATCGCGATGTAAGCCTTGATCTCATCGACCGCGAACTGCGAGTCGACCGTTTTGGTCGATGTTCGCTGAGGCTTTTCGGAAGTGTCTTCAGGAAGAGTTGTTTTGCGTCGGTCGACTTCGCGGAGCTGCATACAACAGAAATGAGCAGCCCCCGTGCCGATGTTGGCGTCTGGGCGTTGGACGTTTGCTCCGCCGTTTTATAGTCTAGTCCCATGAAGCTTCCATTTACACTCGGCGTTGTCGGCCACTTCGGACTAGCCGTCCGTGACCCGAAGAAAAGCGCGAGATGGTTCCAGCGCGCCTTGGGATTGCGCAAAGAATTCGAGTTCGGAAATGGTGTCGCCGTCGGCAACGACAACGTCACGATCGCGTTGTTCAAAGGTAAACCGTCGCC
>JBAQJG010000658.1:0-5698 GCA_049300145.1 Chthoniobacterales bacterium
CGAGTTCTTCTTTGTCTTGGAGGGGCACTTTGTCATCGATCTCGAAGATCGCTCGGTTGATCTGCAGCCGCAGCAGGGGTTTGTCGTTCCCAAAGGCGTCACGCATCGCACCCGCGCCCCTGATCGAGCAGTTATTCTAATGGTGGAAACCGCCGCCATCGTTCCTACCGGCGATGCCTAATCACATGTTAGGCGGCACCGCGCGCCACCGCACATGGATGCTCACAAACGCAAGGATTACCAGAGCAGCTACGACCTCGTAGCTGACGAATACGTCCAGCGCATCTTCGATGAATTGCAGCACAAGCCGCTCGACCGACAGTTACTCGACCGATTCGCGGCGAACGTGCGGGATGTCGGCCCGGCGTGCGACATGGGTTGCGGCCCTGGACACGTTGCTCGTTACTTGTACGAGCGCGGCATTCAGGTTTGTGGCGTTGACTTGTCGCCGACAATGGTTGAGCAAGCGCGTCGTTTGGTTCCGAGTGTCGATTTCCGACAGGGCGACATGATGGCGTTGGACGCCCCCGACGCAGCTTGGGCAGGCATCGCAGCCTTTTACTCCATTATCCACATCCCTCGCGGCGACATGGCTCGGGTGCTTGGGGAGCTTTGGCGAGTCCTGCGCCCGGGCGGCATATTGCTGCTGGCTTTCCACATCGGCGACGACACCATTCATCTGGATGAGTGGTGGGGCCAGAAGGTGTGCCTGGACTTCTTCTTTTTCCGGTCAGCCGAGATGACAGGCTACCTAACGTCGGCGGGTTTCGAGATTGAGGAGATTGTCGAGCGGGAGCCTTATCCCGACGTTGAACACCAGAGCCGACGGAGTTACATCTTCGCTAGGCGACCAAAGGCAAGCCCATGAAAATGCCAACGACTTCCCGGATTGCCGAAATTCGAACGGAGTAAGCAGGAATTCTGGTCGGGGCGTTGTGAAAGTTACCTTGACGAAAGCCACCGAGCCCGCTATCAAGTGGACATGGAACTATCCCTCAAAGCTTTAGAAGAAGCGATCTCGATCCGTCGGCAAATAGATGTTTTCGAAAGACGGCTTGCTTCAATTCTCGGCAGTAATTCAACGCAGATAACATCCAAGAGCGGCAGACGAAGAGTGTCTGCGGCGACTCGGGCCAAGTTGTCAGCGGCTGCCCGAGTTCGTTGGGCAAAGCAAAAAGCGAGCGCTAAAACGGGTCGGAGGACCGCGGCGAGAAAGAAAGGCGGAATCACCGCTGCTGGACGAAGAAGGCTCTCGCAGCTTATGAAAGCTCGATGGGCAGCAAGACGGAAAGCCCGCTAAGGGGTAAAAGCTAAGCCGATCGGCGTCTGCGCGGCTACAGGATTTTACCGATTGTTGCCGGCCATTTGCGGGGCGGACTTGCTCACTTCAAGCTGCGCGCTCACTTTCTGGATTTGCGCGGCCTGCTCTTGGAATTGCGCAGTGAGAACTTCCATTCCTTTCGTCAATTGCGCGATGGTCACTTCCTGTTGCTCTACCTTGCGGTGCTCTTTGAGGAATTCGTTGAGCAACATCGCGTTCACCGCTTCGTAGCGCACGGTGAAGACTTTCCCTTCGGCGTCGCGCACCACCAGATCGGGATTCACCTTTTCCACTTCCTCAGCCACAAGGCCAAACTGGGGCGCGCTTTTCGGGTCGATGTTCTTTTTGTAGCGGAAGGTAACAGGCCGCAGCGAAAGGAGCGATTCACTCGCGTTGCCCATCGGTTCGATCCCATCTTTGAACCGCTCGGAAGAACTTAAGAGGCCAAGCTGACCAGTAGTAGTATCGATATAAACGGCCGAGCCTGTGACCATTGCGTTCGCGATGCCGGCGATAAAGGTGGCACTCTGGTTACTGTCACCGATGCGGATGGTGGCCGATTCGCCAGCGATGCCAGAGTTTCCAATATCGATATTGTGATCGCCCGTCGTGAGCTGGGAACCGGCGAATTCGCCCAATGCGATGTTGTTGCTGCCGGTAGTGTTGTTTTGTAGCGCGACAAAACCATTGGCCGTGTTGTCGTTGCCGGTCGTGTTGAAGTGGAGTGCACTGACACCGTTGGCCGCATTACCGTTGCCGGTGGTGTTGCTGTAGAGCGCATCACTGCTGTTGGCCGTGTTAAAGTTGCCGGTGGTGTTGTTATAGAGCGCTCTAAATCCATTGGCCACGTTATTGAAGCCGCTTGTGTTCAAAAAGAGCGCTTGAAGCCCGTTGGCCGTGTTGTTGCTGCCGGTGGTGTTGTTAAAGAGCGCTTGAGCTCCAGCGGCCGTGTTATTCTGGCCGGTGGTGTTGAAGGCAAGCGCTTCATACCCATTACCCGTGTTATTGCTGCCCGTGGTGTTGAAATAGAGCGCTCGAAACCCGGTGGCCGTGTTAAAGCTGCCGGTCGTGTTGTTAAACAGCGCTTGCGAACCGTTGGCCACACTCAAGCTGCCGGTGGTGGTGCTAAAGAGCGTTTGAAAACCAGTCGCGGTGTTCTGGTTGCCGGTGGTTACGTGATTGAGCGCTTGATAACCGAGGGCCGTATTCCAGACGCCGGTGGTACGGCTAAGGAGAGCGTTCGCGCCCTCGGCCGTGTTGCCGCTGGAATAGCCGCCATCCGGTGCTGGGCTAACTCCAAAAGCATTCGGGGCCGGCGCAAGCCCAAAGCAGACGAGAGCGAGCGCAAACGGGATGAAAAGAAAACCGCGCCGCAAAGGCGATCGGCTGATTAAATTTGGGACGGGTAGAGTTGTCGTTTTTTTTTTTTCATTTTTTGTTCAGGTTGAATTGTTGCGTTGGAACGTCGGATGACGCGTCGAGCGCGCTTTTACCAGCTCCGCGACAATCTGTCGAGCTTTGTTCTACGGACGGCTGATTCCTTGCCACAATGCTGCCCGAGTAACGCTTTCGCGCGCATGGGTGCCCGCTGAACGCGAGGGACAGCAGGAAACACGCGCTGCGAATTGCAACGGCTTCGCGCTTTTCCAACCCCACGGAATTGCGCGATTTGTCGCACAAATACGCTGGCAACCGTCGAGAACTTCGGTACTATTCCAAAAATAAGTCTATCCTCGTCCACATGAAAGCAATCGCGACCTTGAGTGCATTTATGCTGATCACGGGTCTCATGGCAACGGTCAGCGGCCAGACTACGCGACAGACAGATATGGAAGGCAATGTCACGACTACTGAGGCGAGTGACAAATATGGACCCGGTGGAACGCATGAGAAAATCGTCGACAAGGACGGTGAGCTCATGAGGGAAACTTATAAGGACAAATGGGGACAGGTCAGAGAAGAAACCTCCATTAGCTCTAACAACCTAACCATCTACTATGACGAGAAAGGAAAAGACGTCGTCTACGTAACACATAGCCCAAAAGGAGACGTTTACTACGAATATGGAGAATTCGAAATGGATCCGAAGGACGGAAAAGCGCTTGTGGAAAAGATGGAGAAGACGCCCTCCACTGGTCCTTCCGAGAAGGCACAAAATGCGCCTAGTGCACCGGAAAAACCGAAAGAAAATGAGCCGCAACCGACCGAACAGGTCATGGCGAATGCACCCACTAGCGGTTTTCCTCCATCTAGCAACCAATTTAGGGTGGACACGACCAGTACAGGCGAAACGATCGGCAACGTCGCTGATATGGTCATTCAAAATCTTACCGGTCAAACAATCACCTGTGCAATCCCACCGATGATTCTGGAATCCCGCAGCGGTAAAAATCAGACCTACGCTTGTCCCAAAAGGCAAGATGTGGTGCTTAAGCCGCACGAGTTGAAGACGGTCCCGTTGAACGGCGTTTGTTTGAATCGAAACAAACCGCCCGTGAGTAAAGGTATAGCCAGGGATTTGGCAGTGAACGATGCGAGTCCCAACGTCGGGCAAGATGTTCGTCTCAAACCAAAGGACACTAACAAGTTGTTGCGACTCTGTGAGGCCAAGTACGAAGCAGCCGACAAATTGCAAAAGGATGGCGCCCTTAAAGATTTGCCTTATCACAACAAGCAAAAACAGAAAGATATTGTCGTGGAATGGAGCACGTGGACTGATCCGCGCATTTGCGAGATCACTGGTGCGCCGCCTGCCAGTAAGGACGACTTGAAGAAGGTCGTTTACAAACAACTGCCGAAAACGATTTCGCCGGACGAAAAGAAGAAGATCGATAAAGGAATCGACACGATTTTTGAGAAAATTGAGCTGACTAGCGAAAAGGCGAAGGATTTGGAAAAACCAGAGGGCTCAACGATTCCCAACCAAAGCAGGATACAATTTCATGCTCGGCCGGCGCGTGCTATTTGGACTGGAAGTGGAGGGGCATTACCTGTGGAATTCATGCGATCGTTTTGAAACAGGAGACTTCACTTTTAACGACTTCGGAATGTTCGATGTTAAGGCAAGGATTGATACGCCGTATCTGGTGACCTTCGGTCCTCGATTTGGATACACTTGGGGCAGGGTCCTGCCATATGTGAACGGCGGACTCGCCTTTGGCGAAGTGGACGCCCATCAACAAAGCTCTGGGCGGAAATACCAATGGCAAAGAAAGCCGTCAACAGGTGGGCTGGGCCGTTGGAGGCGGTCTGGAGTACGCCATAACCGATAACTGGCACGTGAGAGGTGCCTATCAATACACGGACCTGGGCACTACCGATTTTATAGGTTGGGGCCACCCCGACACGTTTCATGGCTTCACCAGCCGGAATTCGGTAAATGTGACCGAACACAGTGGGACGTTCGGTTTGACCTACATCTTTCGCTAGATCTGGGGAGCAAAAGCGCCCCCGCGTGGAATGCCAGTCCGGCTCCGGACCTTTGGCGCCTGGCAAAAGCCTCGTCTAGTGTGACGCGCCGCGGCACTGTGGGGAACTGGTTCGGTTTCGATTGGATTCGTTTTGTGGGAAGCGAGCGCTGCGTTGGTCAAATCAGCGCCGGAAATCATCACTTAGCGGCTTTCTGTTCTCCGTCAGTTTTTTGGGCTTCAGTCTCGGGAGGCTCCTGTCCCTTTGCAGCGGCATCTTTAGTTGCAGAATCAATGTATTTGCCGGCCTCCTCTTGAGCCTTGTTCGCCTCCTTCTCCGCCTGTTCTGCGGCATCACGCTCTTTCAGGGCTGTTTTTCCTTCGTCTGTTTGTAGGAAGTCCTTTTCAAGTTGTTTTTGAAGTTTTCCCAACTCGTCTTCGACCTTTTTCCTTTCGGCCTCGTAATTCTTGTTGTTGAGATTGTATTCGGCTTGGGGGTCCCCGAGAGCCAGAGCTTGATAATAAAGCTTATTGTAACGCTCGTTTTTCTTGCAAAACTCAACCAGCTTGGTGTGATAGGAACTCTGCGCGTCAAACTTCTTGTGGTTTGCGGCAACGAAGACTCTCAATTTATCGAGCCACTGCTGAACCGGTTTGGGCCATTTGCGCTTGTCCTTCTTTTTGTCCTGGGTCTGAGGTGGAGGTGACCCTTCACCCTGGCCCGTCTCGTCCGAGATCTGAACCGTACCGCCGCCAGTTTGACTCGGCGGGTTCTCGTTGGTTTTCTCGACATCCTTCGCCTTCTCGGTTGTCAGCTCGATTTTATCGAATGTTGTCGGAATCGGCTCCTGAGTGTGCCTTTTTGTTGTCTTTTCCTGAGTCTTGGTGGTAGGTGGCGGCTGCTCGGTTGGTCCAAATGGATTAGGCTCCGGTTTGCGTTGGCCGACTCCGCTAAGATCCACATTGACTC
>JBAQJG010000659.1:0-7978 GCA_049300145.1 Chthoniobacterales bacterium
ACAGCTGTTGTAGCGCTGATCTGGTTATTGTTTCCATTCGCGGCAATGGCGCAAGATGCCGCTTCGTCCCCGCCATCCTCCGATTACGTGTCGCGCGAGGAGTACGACAAGCTCAAGGCGGAACACGAGGCGATGAAGACCGAGCATGAAGCCATGAAGAAAGAACTCGATGCGCTCAAGACAGTAGTTCAACAGATGGCAAACGGCGCGGTACCGGCGGCGCCCGCGGGGGAGCCTTCACCTGCGACAAGCCCAAGCGAAGGAAAACAAGTTGTCACGACCACACCATCGCAACCCGTGACACCTTCCACCGAGGCGGAAGCCGTGCCGACCGAGACCTCCGGCCCGCTGGCGACCCACAGCTTCAGCATTGTCGGAGACGCCGAAGTTCAGTTCGGCAAAATTTCAGGCCAACACGGAGCTTTCATGTTGGCCGATTTTGCTCCGATCTTTCTGTTCCGCGGCGGCGACAAGATTCTCTTCGAAGCCGGATTTGATTTCATCCTTCAGAACAATGCACCGGGCGGCTCGGGTTACACCACCACCGTCAATCTAAGCTTCGCGACCCTCGACTACCTGATCAATGACTACATTACGTTCGTGGGTGGCGACATGCTGCTGCCGCTCGGCACTTATAGCGAGCGCAGCGCCGGCTGGCTGAACAAATTTCCTGATGCTCCTTTGCCGCGATCGGTTCTGCCCGGCAACGGCGTCGGCGTACAATTGCGCGGCGCAATTCCGGTCGGCGATAAGGGCCAGAGCATAACCTATTCTGCCTTTGTAATAAACGGGCCCGGCTCGGTGGACGGCAGCGGGAGGGCCGACCAACTCGACCTGGGCGGAAACGTGGGCCTTACAAGCGACGGTAGGTTTGCCAACCTGCACGGGGGCGCAGGTGAGGGCGGACGGATTGCCATTTTTTGGCCGTGGAAGCCGACATATGACCTGGAAGTCGGTGTCTCCGGCGTGTCAAGTCCTTGGGATAACGCCGGCAGGCGACAATACAATGCCTTGGTCACGGACTGGGCGCTGCACGTTGGGCCTTCCGTGGAAGTCAAAGGCGAATACATGAATACATGGGTTGGAACCGACAACGCCGGGACAATCACGCCGCATGGCTGGTGGCTACAGGCGGGATATAAACTCGCCGGACTCAAGCTGAACGTCCCCTACCTCGACAAACTCGAGCTGGTAGGCCGCTACGACACGGTTAACGACGGGTTGAGTACGCGGACAAATCGCGGCACGGTCGGTGCAGTCTACTACGTCACGAACACGCTCTGGCTCGAGGGCGACTATGAATTCACGAGCAATCACGGCCCCAATCCCGCGCCTGACGATTCGCTTCTCTTCCAAATCTCCTATGGATTCTGACGATTTCGCCATGCATACCTCCAAACAGACCAAACCTCTTCTCCGCGGCTCAATTAAATTGAATGATCTTTTCGCCGTCGCGACCATTAGCGTGGCAGTCATTAGCATCGGCTTACCTGCGATCGCACAAACCCCGGCTCCCGCTTCCAAAACGACAGCGGAAACAACCACCCCGGTAAAAGCAGAACCTCTATCGGGAGCGCAGTTATGGACGATCAATTGCAGCCGCTGCCATACGGTTCGCGGCCCGGGTGAATTCACGGCCGCCCAATGGCAGACTATTTTAATGCATATGCGTGTCCGAGCAAATCTTCCGGCGAGTCAAGCCAGGGAAGTCCTAAAATTCCTCCAGGCAGGCGCCGGAAAATAACAGTGCAAGCGCCAGCGCTTGCTTCGCCGATGACCAACCTTTGACCAAGCCAATCAAAAGCGGTGCAGAACAAAACTCATGATACTTAACAGCGGGGAATACATTCACATCATTCATCGCCAACTCTTTCCTGGTGACGCACGACGCCATTTCGTAGGCACAGTGGAAGCCCATGAGGGAGGGCTCGCGCGCGTGAAAGGCTATCTTTTTGCGATGGACTCCACGCAGAGTCAGTTTGTCAGGCGAGAAGAGCTGCGCACCCGCATAATTTCGCTGAATGACACGGTGATCGTAAATATTCTTCCGGCGCACGTAGAGATTGACAAAATCACTTATACGCATCGACCTAACGGCGATATTCTCGTCACCGACGGAACCGATTGGCATCTGAATATCACCCATTTGTGAGTCTTTGATACTAGGTCATCGAAGACGGAAACGAGGTATGAAGGAAATTATTAAACGTTCACCAAACCCGGTAGAACACTCGGGGAGTATGCGAGGCAGATCCCGGAGTGGGGCTATGAGGAAAACCTCAAAATGAATTCGGGCGAAAAAATGGAGGAACGCCTCGCTGCTCACCCGTTTCTCAAGGGAATTGGGATGGATCACATCAAAGTCTTGGCGCAATCAGCCATGCCGACACATTTCGAGAAGGATCAAGTGATATTCAAAGCCGGGGAACCAGCGAACGGATTTTATTTGATCGAAAGCGGAACCGTCGCGCTTGAGGGCTCGGTTTTCGATCATAGCCCGGTTACCACGGATGTCGTTTCCGCTGGGGAACCTCTGGGATGGTCGTGGCTTTTCCCTCCGTATCTTTGGCATTTTGATGCGCGAGCAACGGAACCAACGACCGCGCTTTGTTTTTCCGGAGTGCTGCTTCGACAACATCGGGATGAGGATCCCGCGCTTAGCCACGAGCTATTTAAGAGAGCGTGTGAAGTGATGGCGCGTCGGCTGCAGGCGGCGCGGAGTAAACTGCTCGTCCGAAAGAAACCCTGCGATGGCACAAGATGACTATTGCCTCGCACCCTGAAATTTCCGCGCGAACAAACACGGTGATGCAAACAGACCGAAATCATCAAGGATTGGGATCGTCGAACTGATTGGCATTGCACTTATTCGCTTTCACTTTATGAAAACGCCGCTTCTTAACACAATCGTGCATGTGGTTGTAGGAGGCGGGGTGGTTTTCGCCGTCGGGATTTGGCTTGGGAAACTCGGAGCGCCGAATTAGCGAGAGCCATGAGCAAGATGGATTATCTCGATGGCAAACGAGATATCGGTTTGCAGATCATGTCCTATTTTCACAAGAGAAGACGTGAAAATTTGAGCGAAGCCACGAAAATCCTCTCCGAATGAGGGCAACAGTTTTCCATGCGGCCAAAGATATCCGAGTCGAAGAAGTGCCTCGCCCTCACGCTGCAGTTGGCGAGGCCGTTATTCGAATCACACTGACCACAATTTGCGGCACGGATCTTCACATCGTGCGCGGCGAATATCCGGTGCGGTCTGGTTTGGTTATCGGACACGAGCCGGTTGGTGTGATCGAAGAGCTCGGTGACGGCGTTATTGGCTATGAAGTGGGCGACAGAGTCTTAGTCGGCGCGATCACACCCTGTGGACAATGCCGGGCTTGCTTGTCCGGGCAACTCGCCCAATGCGGACATGGTCATGGCTACGAAGCGGTCGGGGGCTGGCGTTTCGGCAACACGATCAACGGCGCACAAGCCGAATATCTGCTCGTGCCTTACGCGCAGGCGAACCTGGCAAGGATTCCGGATGAATTGACGGATGAGCAAGTCGTCCTCCTCGCCGACATCGCTTCGACTGGTTTTAGCGGCGCGGAATCAGGCGATGTGCGACTAGGCGATACGGTTGTCGTTTTTGCGCAAGGACCAATTGGCCTCTGCGCCACAGCAGGCGCGAAGTTGATGGGAGCGTCGCTGATTATTGGCGTCGAGAGCGATCCGACACGAACAGCGGTGGCGCGCAAGATGGGCGCCGATGTGGTTCTGAATCAAAAAGAAGTCGATGTGATTTCGGAAGTCAAACGCCTAACCGGCGGTGGCACCGACGTGGCGATCGAGGCGCTCGGGCTTCAAGAAACGTTCGAGAATTCGCTTCGATGTTTACGTCCCGGCGGTACCCTCAGCAGCCTCGGTGTTTATTCGGGCAAATTGCAAATTCCGTACGACGCGTTCGCTGCCGGCATTGGCGATTACGAGATTGTGACCACCTTGTGTCCAGGGGGCAAAGAACGCATGCGCCGATTGATGAACCTAGTGCAATCCGGGCGCTTTGATCCGACGCCATTAATCACGCACAGATTCTCGCTCGATAACATCGTCGAAGCCTATGAGATGTTCGCGGAACGGCGCGATGGTGTTTTAAAGATCGCCGTCCGGCCTTAGCTGACTCGATTGAGCCGGCCCTGCCAATAAAGCATCGGCGTGATCGAACCGATCGAGAAGCTTTACGGAACACAGAGCCAGCGACTGGAGTTGCCTATTATGAAGACCGCCCTCGAGCATCCACCCGGCAAAAACCAGGAAACGTTGACGTACCCAAAGCTGAGGCATCAGCCGCCGCGCGGTCGGTCCTGGGAATCGATGGGCGCGGTCTGGCGCCGCAAGACCAGTGTCATTGCGGTCTTTTCCGTCGCGGCCATCATTCTGCATCTCATCCTTCGCTTCGGCTTCCGCACGAGCCCGGGCGCGTTTCAAACCCCGTTGTTGGCTGTGCTGGTTTTCGGAGGCATCCCTCTTGTGTATGAACTGCTGAGGAAGCTTTTGAAACGGGAGTTTGGTTCCGATCTGCTGGGAGGTATTTCTATTAGTACCTCGGTCCTCCTGGGCGAATACCTCGCCGGGTCGATCATCGTCTTGATGCTCGCAGGAGGGGAGGCGCTGGAGAATTACGCGTTGAAGAGTGCCTCTTCGGTGCTAGCCGCGCTGGCTAAACGAATGCCTTTGATTGCCCACCGGAAATGCGGCTCTGAAATTATTGATGTGGCGCTGGAGGGGATTTCCGTTGGCGACGCGCTCGTGGTTTATCCGCACGAAATCTGCCCGGTGGATGGCGTGGTCGTTGAAGGCCATGGTGTGATGGATGAATCCTACCTCACAGGCGAGCCGTTTCAGATTACGAAGACTTCCGGCTCCACCGTGATTTCGGGTGCGATCAATGGCGAATCAGCGTTGACCATCCAAACGATCAAGCGTGCCGGCGATTCGCGCTACGCGAAAATCATGGAAGTCATGCGCGAGTCCGAGGAAAAGCGCCCGCAGCTTCGGCGGCTAGGCGACCAATTGGGTGCCATCTACACCCCAGTGGCTGTCGGGGTCGCCATCATCGCGTGGGTAATTAGCGGTGAAGCCATTCGCTTCCTCGCGGTATTGGTGATCGCGACGCCTTGCCCTTTGCTGATCGCGATACCTGTAGCGATTATCGGATCGATTTCCCTCTGCGCTCGCCGGGCGATCATCGTCAAGAGTCCCGTCGTGCTGGAGCAGATCGCCGAATGTCGGACGGCAATCTTCGACAAGACCGGGACGCTCACGTATGGCGAGCCGAAGCTGACGGAACAGATCATCGCCCCTGGCTTCGAGCAGAAGGAAGTGCTGACTCTCGTCGCAAGCTTGGAGCGCTACTCAAAGCATCCGCTGGCGCGAGCCATTCTCGCCGCCGCGAAGGAGGAAAGAATCCAGCTTCCGGAGGCTGCCGAAGTTGGCGAGCAGCCAGGCCGTGGACTGCGCGGCACTGTCCTCGGTCGTCAGTTGCAGATCACGAGCCGCAACAAACTCAGAGCGCAAAACGTGACCGGCACCGATCGACTTCCAACGGTCGCCGGTGGGCTCGAATGCGTGGTGGTGATCGACAACCGCTATGCGGCGGCGTTGCTCTTTCGCGATGCGCCGCGCGCGGAGAGTCGCTCCTTCGTCAAGCATTTGAAACCGAAGCACCGCTTCGAGCGCGTGATGATCGTGTCGGGAGATCGTGAGGCTGAGGTGCTCTATCTGGCTGAGCAAGTGGGCATCAGCGAAATCCACGCCCAGCAAAGTCCCGAGGAAAAACTCGCGATCGTCCGCAAGGAAACCGCGGCGGGCAGGACGCTCTACGTGGGCGATGGTATCAATGATGCGCCCGCCATGATGGCCGCCACCGTCGGCATGGCGATCGGGCAGAACAGCGACGTCACCACGGAAGCCGCGGGAGTTGTCGTCATGGATAATTCCCTGGAGAAGGTGGACGAGTTCATGCACATCAGCCGGCGGATGCGTTCGATCGCTCTTCAGAGCGCGGTCGGCGGAATGCTCCTCAGTATCGCCGGGATGCTGCTCGCAGCGAGCGGTTATCTAACTCCCGTCAACGGTGCACTCACTCAGGAAGTGATCGACGTCCTTGCAGTCCTCAACGCGCTGCGTGCCGCGTTCCTGCCACGGGTGATTTCCGATTTGTGAACCAGCGCCGCGAAAGATGTAGGTTCGCACTAGGTTTGCCCCTTTGGCAGTTCCAAAGTTCCAACTGTCACTCGTAAGCACGAATGCCCGCGCAAACCCCCGAGTCAGGTCCGAAGCTCCCAATCGCTTCTTTGCGGCTCCCAACGTCGAGACAAGAAATTGGTGAAAGTTGGAGCTTGGAAACCTCTGAATTGGGACAACTCTGTCGCGAATTTGCAATTAGACCCGCCGAGCCTGACTTCCATTTCGACGAGCTCGTCTGGCGGACGGACGCCGCTGCTCTCGATCAAGCGATGACAGAGCTAACGTCAATTCGCGATGACGTAGAATTTGAGCGGAGGATATTGTTAATCCGCACGGCGAGAATCGCCGCAGGATTCGGAAGCGGCTCACTCCACCGGTAGACGCGCGCGCGGGGTCCGTTTATCAAAAACGGGCTGTGTTCTACTTTTGTTCTACTTTCGGCTCTTCTCTAGCCATCCTCGATGCCGAATGAAAAACGCGAGAAACGCTCGATTTACCTATGAAAAATGCGAGTGGCGTTTGATCAGAAGTGATCAGATAAAATCGATGATTTCTGAATTTGAGTCCAGCGCGTCTGCCATTTCCGCCACGCCGGCGCTTCGGACGGAGGCGAAAGACACTCAGCCGGCGAACGGTCTGGCGTGTTTGTGTGCTAGAACGAGCGGTTTTCTACTCGCCATTCGCGGCATTGCGCTATTTGGCCCAAATTGGCGTTTTCCCCTCGTAAAAACGTTTCACTTTGAAACGGAAAGCACCGTCCTGAAATCGATGATTTCGCAATCCTAAGTCTGGCGCGTCTGCCAATTTCGCCCACAGGCGTCGGTTCGCCGTGGGACGGTTCGGAAGAGGGAATTCGTGCGACCTCTGAACTGCGGCGTTGGCGATAGAAGCTGGCTTGACCATCGTGGCGCGCAACGAACACTTTTCGAGAGTCGGAGGCTTGACTCTAATTCCGTCTTGATCCGAGCGCTGCATCGTCCGGAAACGCAAGGACGGTCACAAGGCACGCCGTAACGTCGTCGATGCGCCTATTCTGCACCTGCAAACTGCTAACACTCACTTTCGACTTTATCACTCGCGGTGGGCCGTAAATGTATTTCTCGCTGCGCTGCTCGCTTCGCGCATGGCAAGTCTCTATCGGTTCGCGCCGGGAAGAGCAATTGCTGTGTGCATTTAGAGAGTCCGCTCAACATATTTTTAAGGGCCGCAAGCCTTCAGATGCACAATGTCGATCTCACTGCCAAATACTGCCATTATCGCCAAATTTTGGGGAATATGGAGGGTTGCGAAGGGTCGTCGAACGCCGTATCCTCCTAGGAAGCTATGACAGACTCCCGATTCCTCGCGGGGTTTGTAATCAGCAGGTCGTCGCTTCGAATCCGACTGCCGCCCTCAACCTTGCCGAGCTGCGCAAATCTGCGTTCGATTCCCCCGGGGATAGATTGTATGAACGCTGTGCACGTGAGACCCTGTGGG
This sequence comes from Chthoniobacterales bacterium, assembly GCA_049300145.1. Taxonomy (GTDB): domain Bacteria; phylum Verrucomicrobiota; class Verrucomicrobiia; order Chthoniobacterales; family UBA10450; genus AV133. The sequence continues at coordinate 7,711 of JBAQJG010000659.1, forward strand.
AAAGCTCGCACCCTCTTTCGAAGGTCCAACCGAGAATGAAGCCTCAGGTCCGCATAGTCTTGCTCACTCACTGGGCGCGGTGTAGGCATGCAACTGTGAATCGGTGCTATTCTCTGATTCTTGGGAGTGTCGTAACTTCGGCCGCGCTTTCAGTCAGCGCCGCATTGCCGCACTATGACGTTTATGTCAGTAATGAGCGCTCGGGTGATGTGACGGTAATTGACGGAACCGCCGACGCTGTCGTAGCGACATTTCCAGTTGGTAAGAG
>JBAQJG010000660.1:0-1806 GCA_049300145.1 Chthoniobacterales bacterium
ACCCGGAGCGGCTCTCCCATCTGGTGCTGATCGACGCCGGTCCCGAGGTCAGGCGCCCGGGGTCGCACCGCATCCGCGATTTCGTCAATGGCGGCGCCCATCCGGAATCGCTCGATGCGATCATCGAGCGGGCGCTGGCCTTCAACCCGCGCCGCGATCCCAAAGTCCTGCGCCGCAGCCTGATGCACAATCTGCGTCAGCAGACGGATGGAACCTGGGCCTGGAAATACGATCGTAGGCGCTTTCAGCAGATGGGCGAGACACACACTGCGGAGCGGCGCAGGCTTGCCGAAGGCTTGGCCAAAGTAACCTGCCCGACCCTCGTCGTACGCGGCGCCGAAAGCGACGTCTTCCATGAAGAGGACGCCGAGCGGCTGGCGGCGCGCCTGCCCGATGGCCGCTATATCACGATCCCCAAAGCGGGCCACACGGTTCAGGGCGACAATCCAAAGGACCTCGCCGCGGCGCTGCGCGAATTCCTGGGCTAAGAGCCCCTCACCCCGACCCTCTCCCCGCAAGCGGGGAGAGGGAGGGGCCGGCATAGCGGGAGGGTGAGGGGCAACGCCACTCAATCCCTAAGTTCGGGGACGATCCAGAATGGCTTCTGGCCGCGCGCGACGCGCTCGAAATTGTCGAAGGCGTTGCGCCACCGTTTCCAGTGATTGTCCCAGGTCGGCCCGGCGCCGTGCGGGCTGAAGATTGCGTTCTTCATCGTGAACAATTCGTGGTCGGGCTTGGGCGGCTCCTCGACCATGACGTCGAGGCCGGCGCCGAGGATCTTCTCGTCGCGCAGCGCCATGTAGAGCGCCTTCTCGTCGACCACCGGGCCGCGGCAGGTGTTGATCAGGATGGCCGTCGGCTTCATCATCGCGAGTTCGCGCTCGCCGATCAGATTGTGCGTCGACTTGTCCAGCGGCACGTGCAGGGTCACGATGTCGGAAGTCTTCAACAACTCAGGGAAGAGGGCAAAGCGGATGCCGAGCGCATCCTCCTGGTCGGTCGTCAACCGGTTGATGTCGTAATATTTGATGTGCATGTCGAAGGCCTTGGCCCGGCGCGCCACCTTCTTGCCGATATTGCCGAGCCCGACGATCCCCAAGGTCTTGTCTTCCAGCTCGTAGAGCTTGGCCGAATTGAAGTCGTTACCGCGCCAGCGGCCGGATACCACCCCCTCGTGCTGCCAGATCAACTTACGGCACACCGCCAGCATCAGCAGCATCGCGTGCTCGGCGACTGCCGTCGCATTGGCGCCGCCATTGTTGCAGATCGGCACGCCAGCCACGCGCGCTGCCTCGAGGTCATAGGTATTGTAGCCGGCGCTCAAGGTCTGCACGATCCGCAACTTGGGTGCCGCCTGATAGAATTCCGGCCCGTGTTTGAACTGCCCCGCGCCGATGTAATACTCGGTGTCTTTCAGCAACTCGAAGAATTCGGGCCTGCCATGCGGGGCGGTCGCCAGCTGCCAGCCGGGCGGCAGCAAGTCGTGGGCGATCGCGAGCGTCTCTTCGGAATGGGTGCCGGGAGTGAGAATGCGAGGCATGTAGCGTCTCCTCTTCGCGGGATTGTCGCGCCTGGTTGGCAAGAGCCGCATCGTAGCGATACCTTGCGATCCCCGTCAAATCAGCCCGGAAGAACAGAACCATGGCCGAGTCGCTCGAAAGCCGCTTCCAAAACCTCCCCGAGTTCGTAACCCAGGCGCGCACCAACCTCGACCGCAACAACTGGGACTACCTGATCGGCGGCTCCGAGACCGAGACGACCCTGGCCCGCAACCGCCTGGCGCTCGATGCAATAGGCTTCCGTCCG
>JBAQJG010000661.1:0-1863 GCA_049300145.1 Chthoniobacterales bacterium
GTCTATCGATATGCGGTTCGCGGATAATACATCCTCGGAGGTTCGCGAGCATGTTGTTGAGAACGAGACGAGATGCTCTCGGGAGCGACATGTTTCCCTTTGAAACCACATAGAAAGGGTTAATTACCTGCGAGTAACCGAACCTTCGGCCGCTGGTCTTGCCCGTTTTTGTTCCGAGATGAACTCCCCACAGCGCGTCAGTCCAAATGATCCGGCCTGCTGCCTTTGTTTGCGCGCTGAAATCGACGTCCTCCTGCCAACCATAAAGTGGAAGTCGTTCGTCGAACCGTATTGCCTTGAGACTTGCCGACCGAAAGGCCATGTTACAACCATACGCATCGGACTTTTCTCTGACCGTGAATTCATTGTTGGCCGGCAGCGAGGCCTCGTGACGCGACAACATTTGTTCGGCATCGGCCGGCGAAAATCCAGGAGTCGTCGCCCCGTCGGCTAGGACGTAGCCGGTTACGCAAGCTATACCGGGATCCAGGAAAACTCGGGAAAGGACTTCCAGGTAATTATTGGACATCCAAAAATCGTCATCTAGGAACAGTAAGATATCGGTGCTTTGTTGAAGATGATCGATCCCTCTGTTGCGCTGAACGCAGGAGCCTGGATCGCCGAATATCAATTTGATCGGAAGATCGAAATTATCCAGCCTTGGAAGATCCTGCTCGCCGACGACCGAGAGAACGATTGCATCAGGTTGCCGCGATTGATGTTCAACCATTGACAAAAACTGAGCAAGTATTTGTGGCCGGCCTAAGCTCGCGACTACAATGCCAATCTTCATATCGGATTTACAGCCGTTATTCCGTTATCCATACAACGTCCGGTTATTTGAGGTCAAGGCGCACGGCCTTTGTGCTTGAGCAATTAACAAAAGCGCAGACGGCCGAAAGGATCTTCGCGGCTGCTATCCCCGGCGGTTGCCTAAAATTGCACTCAAGGCAAAGGCCGTTCCGCGTTGTAGCGGGGCCGGGACGTGGGCGAACAATCCCTCCAGGCTCTCAATATCTTCATCCGGAATTGCCCTCAGCGCACGCACGAGCAAAATATACACCACCGCGGCCGCTGGAACGGAAAGCAGAAGTCCGGGCAATCCAGGCACGTGCGAGGCGAGCAGTCCGGCGACCAACGCGCTTGCGAGCGCCGAGGCGAAAAGCAACGCGAGATGGGCAAGGGGCGGGTCGCACCTTAGCCGCCGGTGCAAAAACCAAAGGTTCGTTGCCAGGATAAAGATCAGAACCGACGCGCGGGCCAGCGCTGCGCCTACGATCCCCAGCCAGGCAACGAGGATCAAGCCGAGCGCAAGTGACAGTAAGGCGCCAGTGATATTCACCGCGAATAGGAAATCACTCCGCTCCATACCGTTAATGAACGCCAGCGGAACCACGACATTGGCGCCAAGCCCGGCGGAACTGACGAGAATCATTGCGGCCACACTACCCGCCGCGAAGCTGTTGCCATACAAAAGCGGCAAAAGCTCCGGAATCAAGGCGGCCATTCCAAAGCACATCGGCAAGACGAAGAAAGCAACCAGCCGCATTGCCGTCTGTAATCTGGTCGTTGCTCTCTCCAGTCGATTGCTGGATATCGCTTCAGCAAAGTAGGGAAGAAGGCCACCGGTCAAGAGCAGAGGACCTTGTGTTGCCAGACTGGCGAGTGTGAAACCAACGGAATACAGGCCGATGGCTCCGCTTCCCCAGAAATGACCGAGGAACGCCATTTCCAAACGCGCCCAAACCAACTCATTGGCTAGAGTGCTTGCCCAGGAAAAGGTGGTAAATCTAAAAAGCCGGTTCCGAAGTTGCACCGGCAAGCCCGGGCTTCCTATGCCCAAGCGAAGGCAAACTAGAGCGA
>JBAQJG010000662.1:0-1956 GCA_049300145.1 Chthoniobacterales bacterium
GTCCAGGTCCCGCTGGCCGGGTCGTACAGTTCCGCACTGGCGAGAACGCCGCCGAAAACGCCGCCACCAGCAACGATCACCTTGCCGCTGGGCAGCAAGGTCGCCGTGTGATAATAGCGTGCGGTGTTCAGACTGGCCGTGGTAGTCCAAGTCCCGCTCGCCGGGTCGTACAGTTCCGCGCTCGCGAGAGCACTGAAATTGCTATCACCTCCTCCTGCAACGAGGACCTTGCCGCTGGGCAGCAAGGTCGCCGTGTGCCACTCGCGTGCGGTGTTGAGGTTGCCCGTAGGAGTCCAAGTCCCATTCGCCGGCTCGTAGAGTTCTGCGCTGGCGAGGGCGCCACTACTGCTGTTAGAACCCGCTGCAACGAGGACCTGGCCATTGGGCAGCAAGGTCGCCGTATCCTTTGCACGTGCTATGTTGAGGCTGCCTGTGGCAGTCCAGTTCCCGCTGGCTGCGTCGTACAGTTCCGCACTTGCGGAGGAGTTGAAACTGCTGTCATAACCACCGGCAACGAGGACCTTGCCGTTGGGCAGCAGAGTCGCAGTGTGATAAAAGCGGCCGGTAATGAGGCTGCCTGTGGTCGCCCAATTCCCGGTGGCCGGATCGTACAGTTCCGCACTCGCAAGAGCGCCGCCAGTATAACCTCCTGCAGCGAGTACCTTGCCGTTGGGCAGCAAAGTCGCCGTAGCTGCATAGCGGCCGGTGTTGAGACTGCCAGTGGCAGTCCAGGTCCCGCTCGCCGGGTCGTACACTTCCGCACTCGCAAGACCGAGGCCAAAGGAATTAGAACCCCCCGCAACGAGGACCTTGCCATCGGGCAGCAACATCTCCGTCTGTAAAGCACGTGCGATCTTGAGGCTGCCAGTGGCGGTCCAACTGCCGCTGGCCGGGTCGTAGAGTTCCGCGCTCGCAAGACCGAGGCTAGTGGCATTAGAACCCCCCGCGACGAGGACCTGGCCATTGCGCAGCAAGGTTGCCCTCAGCCTCGCGCGGGCAGTGTTGAGACTGCCCGTGCTCGCCCAAGTCCCGCTCGCTGGGTCGTACAATTCCGCACTTGCGAGAGCATTGAAATTGCTATCAAATCCCCCTGCAACGAGGACTTTGCCATTAGGCAGCAACGTCGCAGCGTGTCCATAGCGACCGGTGTTAAGGCTCCCCGTAACCACCCAAGTCCCAACCGCCGGGTCGTACAGTTCCGCACTCGCGAGACCGTTGGAGCCCCCTGCAACAAGGATCTTGCCGTTGGGCAGCAAGGTGGCCGTGTGATTCAGGCGGCCAGTGTTAAGGCTACCCGTGATGTTAAATGTAAATGGGGAATCGCCCTTTTGCGCGATTGCCGATTGACTAAACCACGCCACTAAACAGGGAATAATGACTGCGCGGAAAAACTTGCGCTTCGTATTCACTTCACATCCTCCCCCGGAATCCTAAAGGCGAGGTTCTCGAAAAACTTTCAAAAAGGCAAGACAAATGACGCAAATAAAAATTTCTATCTAAACATTCGCGTGCGTTCGCGTAACTCGCGAATTGATCCCTTCGGCGCATTTCGCCTTGTGAGGCGCTGCGATCCGTCCGAGAACTTACCGACGCGGACTTCGATCTATGTACAACGAGATGGCGGACGACAGATCCACATCGAGCGAATCGAGATTTCCGCGCGCGGGAAAACAATCCGCGGAATCCGTTTTCGTCTCGGTTGAGCCGCTATCGCTGCGAATTTGAGCGAGTCGCGCTTGGGTAAAGCGCGTCCCAAACTTTATGCTTGTAAAGCGGCGACTGTTCCGCCAAACCGGATGGCATTATGAAAACCCTGTCTGGAACATCCAAACTCGTGATCCTGGCGGCGATCGGGGCCCTGGCGATCCTCACCTTCCAAGCGTGCGAAACAACACCGCCTGGAGCCAAACGGCAATTCGGTCTTGAAATAAAAGAACCCGTTCATCTTCGCCACCC
>JBAQJG010000663.1:0-5003 GCA_049300145.1 Chthoniobacterales bacterium
ACCCAGGACAAGGGCGATGATCAAAAGCGCGAATAAGGAACGACGTATAAATCTGCTAGTGAACAGTCGTCTAAAGAGCACGCGAGTCGCTATCGGCTTATCTTAAGACAGCAGTTCAATTCGAAGCGTTACAATATTGTTTCAAAAGATCTCTCTTCACATTGCCTGGTGGCTCCAACGGCAGACTGGATTGAGCATCCACGACGCGAAGGTGGAACGTGCAGTCCCTTGCGCGTTGCTAAGATTTACGCGGCGAAGCCGCACTTATTTGGCATCGCGCGGCGGAGCGGCCGATCACCTTCAAGAATCGCCCGCCGGAAGAATTTCGCGCCGTTCGCGATCTCATTGGAAGTAAAGTCAAAACTCTGCTTAAGACGCTGGAGTGAGCACCCACGAAGTGAAGGTGGAACGCGCAGTCCCTTGCGCGTTGCTAAGATTCAGGCGGCGAAGCCGCACTTATTTGGTATTTCCAACCATTCAATGATCAAGATTGAGCGGTCCCGAAATCGATGGTGAGCTCGATGGTGTCGAGAACGGCGATGCGGATGTCGCGCACTTGAATTTCGCCGAGCGGCAGCGACTTGAGAGACAAAGTGTGGCCTTCCAGTTGGCGCAAATAGGGGTCGAGAGCGTTGCATGCGAGCGAGCCGATTGCACCGTGACTTTTGCATTTGAGCTTCGAAATTTTCGCCACGAAATCGTCGTCGATATCGAGCTGGACGGAAATGTCGATCTTAGCGCGCAAAAGAAATTTTCGCGCTCGGATCCCAATCTCGGCCGCGATGGAGCGCGGGCCGCACGCGCGCATCGTGAGGCGCACTTGCTCGATTGCGATTCCGTGGGGGCGGGCTTCGCGGCCGCCGATCTCGACAATTGCATTTTCAAGATCCCGTGGCGCGGCGGAAATGACAATCTGTCCGTCGCGCACTTTGTGGGCGATCAAGACGACCTCGCTGTTTCCGTCGCGGCCCTGATGAAAAACGACATCGCGCGCTTCCATGCGCAAGTCCAGAGGCGCACCGCGCACGGAAACATTCCGTGCACTCAGTGTCACGATGGCCGCTTCACAGGCGAGCTTGGTTTCGCCGACGACGACTGGTGGCGCCGGTGGAAGTGAATCAAACTGCGCGCCGTCGAAGTTGATCACGATCTCGTCGAGATAGGGGAACACGCGCGAGCGCACGTTGACAAGCGGGTCCGACTTTGGTGCAAAGCGCCGCAGCGCTCGATCGATCGCCTGCGCGAGTTCGTCCTTTGAAGATAGAAACTGCGTGCAGTGAAGAGCGATCATTTGGTCAAACGTTGAACATCGATCTGGCGTGATGGGTCGGGGGAGACTTCGTCGAACTGAAGATGGAACCGCTTCGAGGCAAAGTCACGCCTCAGCGGAACTTCCCTACCGATAATGGAATTTGCAAATCGGACATCCTTACTTAGATTTCGCACTTCTTTATGGCCAAGACCTCCTGGATCAATCGCAACAAGCGCAAGCGCGCGACGGTAAAGAAATACGCAGCGGTGCGGGCAGAATTGAAAGCGAAGAAAGATTACGCCGGTCTCGCGCAACTGCCGCGCGATGCCAGCCCGACGCGGGTGGTAAATCGCTGCGAGGTGACCGGCCGCCGCCGCGCCTTCATTCGCCGGTTCAAGGTTTCGCGTCTCACTTTTCGTGAACTTGCTTCCGCCGGGCTCATTCCTGGCGTGACGAAGTCGAGCTGGTAGGATTGAAGGGTTCGCCGGATGCAGCCCCGAAAGCATTCGGGGCATCCGCGCCATGAGCTTTTCCTTATTCGCATTTATCGAGTCCGCACCGGTCGCTGCTGACGTAATCGCGCCGCAATGGGATTCCCCTGGCGTGCTGTTCCTCAAATTGGCGGCGATCGCAGCGCTGGTCGGGCTGAATGCCTTCTTTGTTGCTTGCGAATTTGCCATCGTGAAAGTGCGCGCCAGTCAGCTCGACGCGCTGGTGGAGGAGGGGAATCTTCGAGCCAGTTTTGTCAAGCACGTCCGGGCGCATCTCGATGCCTATCTTTCCGCGACGCAACTGGGCGTGACCGTGGCGAGTCTCGCACTGGGCTGGATAGGTGAACAATGTCTAGCCTCGATCTTGCAGCCGACCTTCGCGCTCGTGCATCTTTATTCGCGCGCCTTTGTCACCTCCGTTTCCATCGCGCTGGCCTTCGCCGGCATTACCTTTCTGCATATTGTTTTCGGCGAGCTGGCGCCAAAATACATCGCGATCGCAAATCCGTTGCCGGTCGCGCTGCGATTGGTCCGCCCGCTGGGCGCATTTTATTTTCTATTCAAGCCGGCCATCTGGCTCTTGCAGAAATCGGCGAATTTCCTTTTACGACGATTGCTGCGGATCAAGCCCATCCCCGGAACGGAGCTGGCCCACAGCGAAGAAGAGCTGCGTTTGATTTTGGAGCAAAGCGAAAAGTCGGACGAAGTTTCATCGCTCGGCCATGATTTGCTCGTGAACGCTCTCGATCTGCGCCAGCTCGTCGTCCGCGACATCATGACGCCGCGGGGCGATGTGGTTTATCTGGATGTGGAAGACGATTTTGAGACCAACGTGAAGAAGGCGCTCGACTCGCGCCACACGCGCTTTCCGCTTTGCCGGGAAAATCTCGATAACACCATTGGGCTCATTCACATCAAAGAACTGGTGCCGATGATGCGCGATCCGAATCCGGACCTAATGCGGATCAAGCGCGAATTGATTCCGGTGCCGGAAATGATGTCACTGGAGAAGCTGCTCACTCTTTTTCTGACGAAGCACGCGCATCTTGCCATCGTGGTTGACGAATTTGGCGGGACAGTCGGGATGGTGACGCTCGAAAACGTGCTGGAAGAATTAGTCGGCGACATTCAAGATGAGTTCGACACGGACAAGGAAGAATTCCGCAAGATTAGCGCCAACGAATTCACGGTGGATGGGGCGCTCGGTCTTTACGAATTGAACGATCTTGCGAAGCTCGAGTTAGAGAGCGCGGACGTGAGCACAATCGGCGGGTACGTGACGCATCTGCTCGGGCATCTCCCGAAGCAGGGCGAACAGGTCAAGATCGACGGTTACCTGGTAACGGTTTCGCAAACGGATGAGCGCCGCGTTCGGCAACTGCATTTCAAGAAATTGAGCGACGCGTCCGCTGCCGCGTCAGCAACAAAGTCCAGCGTCGCATTGTAAGCTATCTTCTGTAGTGGCAGCCGTGTCGGGTGCTCTGGAATAGAATTGCAGGTGGCACGCCTGCCTCTACTGCTTCGAAAATGGAATTAATCGCTGAAACTGAAATCACATGTCCGCATTGTGGCGAAGTTTTCCCGATTCAGGCGGACACTTCCCAACCTGAGCAGTCGCTGATCGAGGATTGCACGGTTTGTTGCCGGCCGATCGCGCTCACGATTCGTTGCCAGCCGGGTGTGATTGTCGACGTGGTGACGTCGCGTTGAAGCGACATTCGATGTGGTCCAAGTGGGCGGAAAATTGCCGATCGCCAATTTCAACTCGCGAAAGCTTTCGGAGTCAATTGCGCGCGCAGGGCGGGCCGACGTCGCAGTTGCAGCGCAAGCGCTTCGATCGCACGCAAAGTCGGCGGGCTGATGTGGTGTTCCATCCCTTCCACGTCATGATAGATGACCTGCTCATCAAGGCCGAGGAGCTTGAGAAAATCAGTGAGGAGCCGGTGGCGATGGGTGATCTTGCGGGCAAGCCTTTCGCCCGCTGCGGTTAAGACGAGGCCACGATATTTTTCGTATTTCAGGAGTCCGTCGGCGTCGAGCCGTTGGACCATGTTCGTCACGCTGGCTTGTGAGATTTTCAAAGCGGACGCGATATCGATGACGCGCGCGTAGCCCTTGGAGTTAATGAGTCCCAGGATGCGTTCGAGGTAATCCTCGACTGCGGTAGAACTGCCGAGAGCGGAGGAAGAAGTTTTGCGGCCCACGGGCGAAGAATAGAAAAAAGAGAAAAATAGTCAAATGAATAAATAATTGGTTATTGACAGAATCATATGATGATACAACTAAATTAGTCTAGCCTAAGTCCAATGAAGCTGGCTCATTTCGAGTTCTCACCCCAACGCCTGCAGCGCGAGCGCTGCCCGCGAACTGAACGCGTTCTCCGGCATCGGCGTGCAGTCTTGAAAAGAGAACAACTGCGAAGTTCATGAACCAATCCGATCATACGCTGGCGACGGAACCGCGAACGGCGTGGCGCAAACCAGCGGGACTGGTCTCGCTGCCGGAAGTCCATCGCAGCATTGTCGTTCCGACGACGGCTTCGTTTTGGAGGAAGCTGCTGGCCTTCTCGGGGCCCGGCTTTCTCGTGGCCGTCGGTTACATGGACCCGGGCAATTGGGCCACCGATCTGGCGGGCGGGGCGAAATTTGGCTACGCGCTTCTCGCGGTCGTGATGATTTCCAACTTGATGGCGATCCTGCTTCAGCATTTGTGCATCAAACTCGGCGTGGCCACGGGACGTGATCTTGCGCAAGCCTGCCGCGATCATTACTCGACGCTGACAGTTTGGTTTCTTTGGATTCTTTGCGAAATCGCCATTGCCGCGTGCGATCTGGCCGAAGTGGTCGGCTCGGCCATCGCCTTGCAACTTCTCTTTGGTATTCCGCTGGTGTGGGGTTGCGGAATTACCGCGCTAGATGTGCTGGCCGTTCTTTATCTCCAGCAAAAGGGTTTTCGTTACATCGAGGCGTTGGTCATTACGCTCATCGCAACCATCGCCACCTGCTTTGCGGCGGAACTGGCCTTCTCCAAACCAAACTTCCTGGGTGTGGTGCTCGGTTTTGTGCCCGGCCCGCACATCGTCATGAACCAGCAAATGCTTTACGTCAGCATCGGCATCATCGGTGCGACGGTTATGCCGCACAACCTTTACCTGCATTCATCGATTGTGCAGACACGGAAGTTTGAGCAGACGCCGGAGGGCAAACGGGAAGCGATCAAATATGCGAGCATCGACTCGACCGGCGCGCTCATGTTCGCGC
>JBAQJG010000664.1:0-2014 GCA_049300145.1 Chthoniobacterales bacterium
ACCTCATAGTGCACCGCATTCTGAAAGAAGTTCTGCGGGACCAATCGAACGATCATGTGGCGCGGGCGCCCTCGCCCGCGGCGCCCACGACTTCCATTGAGACCGACGCACCATCGCCATGGTCCAAGCGCCGAGACCGCAGCGCACATCGTGAATCGGTGACACCTCTTGGCGGCCCGATTTCCCTGGAAGAACTGCACGAGATCGCCGAGGAATCCAGCCGCTCCGAGCGCCGCGCCGACGAAGCCGAACGCGACCTGATGGAATGGAAGAAGGTCAAATTCATGGAGGGCCGCGTTGGCGAGGACTTCGACGGCTTGATCATCAGCGTGACCAAGTTTGGATTCTTCGTCGAGTTGACCGATCTTTTCGTTGAAGGTCTGGTTCCGCTCGACTCACTCACTGATGATCGCTACACTTACCACGAAAACACCCGCGAGATTATCGGCCAACGCAGCCGCAAGATCTACGCTTTGGGACAGAAAATCCGGGTGCTGCTCGATCGGATTGATCCCGTTGAAAAGAAACTCCAGTTCGCCGTATTCGAGGAAAAGCCAGCCCCGAAGCGCAAGAAACGCTGAGGCTGGTGTAAAATCCTGTAGTTAACCCCGCTAGCCGCCTTTGATACTGCGGCTGGTTCCTTCCCGTCGGGACGTGGCTCAGCCTGGTAGAGCACTCGCTTGGGGTGCGAGGGGTCGGCAGTTCAAATCTGCCCGTCCCGACCAGTTCTCTTTCTCGGTCTTTTCCGAAGATGATGTCGTGCGTATGCTGAAAATGCGATGAAACGCACATGGACGATCATTGGGGTAGGCGACGTCCCGGGCAGCTGCAAATGGTACCAATCGCTCTTTGGCCAGCCCGAGACGCCTCCAGCCCATGACCACTTTGGTCAGATCTTGGATACGGATGGAACCGTCTTGCTCTGCCTCCACCAGTGGGGCGCGCACGAGCATCCCACCTTGATGAATCCGGGCGAGTGCCCACCTGGCAACGGGCTCCTCCTGTTTTTCCGCGTCGACGACTTCGACATGGCACTAAAGAGGGCACGCGCTCTCGTCACCCGGCTCGAAGAGGAGCCCCACATGAACCCGAACACTCGAACAAGGGAGTTCTCACTCCGGGATCCGGACGGATACTACGTCACAATTAGTGCGCTCTCTGCGACCCGACCCGCGAGCAGGCAGCCTTCGCGGAGGGGGTGATCGGTCCGCCGACCAAGTTCGAAAATCAGACGCTCTTGGTGGGTTGGCTTTTAGTTATCGCGGAGGCTGATCTAATTGCAAGTTGCCAGGTTGTGACTCATTCCCTGGATACTCAAGCCTGCGTTGATAGCCATAGGAAGACTCCACAACCGAGAATGATGTTTCTTCAAGTAGTAGGCAGCGACTGTAGCGCCAATACTTTTGCCGGCCGCCACCGCGTACGCGCGTCCAACGGTGGGATGCGACCCGTATAACCACGGAGACTCGGACTCGACATTGCAGGATCGAGATTGCCCGGGCGGAGTGTTCTTCCAATTCTGAATCGCCCAGGTCGTTGTGTAGGAATCGGCGAATGTTCCGCCTGCAGATAGCGCAGTTAACAGCAGGAACTTCTTGTCCACGATCTTAGTTGAGCTTTCAGTAGAGTTCTGCGCAACAGACACTGCGACCAGAATTAAGCAGCAACCTGCAAGGTGGAAAGCTTGTTTTTTCATGAGTGAGGCGCTCGTTTGTGGTGATGCAGTCTCAACGCCAATCTAAACCGCTGCAGCCGTTCAAAGTCTTTGGTCTATCTGGCTGGAAAGTGAAAAGTCTTGCGTATGGGAAAGCGAATCGAAAGGGGAATCTGCGCACGTCAGTAACCGCGAGTAATCAGGTTGCGGGTTACCTTCGAGCACTACGGCAGGCACATCGACAACTCGTGTGCAGGGAGGCCAGTGCGAACGAAATGTATGAAAGGCTTAACGCCTTCGATTCATTCCACGACTGACATCGTCACTTGCCCTCATCCACTTGTAGGTTGTTGGTTACAG
>JBAQJG010000665.1:0-2509 GCA_049300145.1 Chthoniobacterales bacterium
GTGGGGTTCATTCATCATGCTGGGAGTTGGCATGATCGAGATAATGCGCCGTTTGGATGACGAGGCTCTTAGAAGCCCATGAAGAGGAAAGCCATGTCCCCCGAGCCGCGGTAAGAACTGCTAGCAGGGCGGTTTTCAAAGAGAGTGTTTTTGGCTAGAGGGAGAAATATGACAACGCACCAAAAGAAAACAGCAATTGTTACTGGCGCTTCACAGGGGATTGGCGCCGGACTCGTGGAAGCATTTCTGAAACTTGGTTATAACGTAGTTGGGAATTCGCGCAACATTACCAAAACGAATCCGTTCCAGGCATCGGTGAATCTTGCACTGGTCGATGGAGACATCGGTGACCCAAAAACGGCCGCAAGGATCGTGGATACTTCCGTATCCCGATTTGGCCGGGTGGATGTGCTGGTAAACAACGCGGGTATTTTTATCCCGAAGCCCTTCACCGAGTACACGACCGAAAATCTCAATGCTTTGGTCTCCACGACGCTTGCGGGCTTTCTCTACGTTTCCCAGCTATCGGTGAAGCAAATGTTGCGGCAGAAAACCGGCAGCATCGTCAATATATCGACGACTTTTGTTGACCAGCCGATCGCAGGTGCATCGGCAGCGGTTCAAATTATGACGAAGGGCGGTCTGGATGCAGTGACCCGCGCACTCGCAATTGAGTATGCCAAGGACGGCATTCGTGTAAACACCGTTGCGTTAGGCACCATCAATACTCCGATGCATAAACCCGAGACCCATGAGTTTCTCAAGGGGTTGCACCCGGTCGGCAGGATGGGTGAAGTCAAAGAAGTCGTGGATGCAGTGTTGTTCTTGATAGACGCCACCTTCACCACTGGTGAAATATTGCACGTAGATGGCGGCGCGCACGCAGGCAAATGGTAACTCGCGAAGGCTCTTTTTGCATAGCTGCTCCTTGAGTCAGGCCAAGAGTGCTCCGTCATGGCCTGTTGTATAGGCACAATATGGAGTGGCTTGTTAATTGCGATATCGAGTCTGAAATCGCTTTCCTGCAGCAATGTCCTAACTGGGGAGAAAGGAGGAGCATGAGAGAGAAGGGAATTGACGGACGTCACGCCGAGGCGGATAGCCTCGGCTTGGGTTTGGCCGCGGATTTACTGCAGTTTCGCGTGCTCCGTTTTCGCTTCTTTCAGGATTGGGATGTCGGGGTCGGCGTCCTTCCAGAGGGCGAGGAAGTCTTGGTAAGCGGTGAGCGCCCGCACGCGGGCGTCGTAGTCAGCGCCTTGTGAGGTTCTTGACTGTAAGGCATTCGCACGCGCCACGCCCAGGTGCGCCAAGGCTCCTGTCCAGCAGTTCCAGACAATGCCGCTGTGGTCGAGTATTTTCTGGAACTCGACGGCAGCCTCCTTGCCCTGCCCAGCCGCGAGATACGCTCACCGCGATTGTAGGTCGGATAAAGACAGGAGATATTGGCAACAAACAGAATTTGCCCAAACTCGATCGCCGACGCGGCCTGCAGGCTTTTCAGGGCATCAGCGGGGTTTTTTCGATTGCGCCAGTTGCACGCGAGTTGCAGGCAGCCAAAGCTTCCAGATCACAAGAGCGGCGACCGACCTCCGGATTCGCGAGGGCATGATCAGCCGAGCTTTTGTCGGACGCTCTCAAGGATTTCGTCAGAAAATCGCGGATCCTGCACAGCGCGAGCCAGTACCACGCCACCGATCATCGCCGCTTCTCGAAAGATGGCTTCTTTCCGGTCCCCATCTCTCACGGAAAGAATTTCCTCAAGTCCCTGCTCCAACGCGGCCTTGATTTCAGGCGTCGAGCGAGCCACCTCCTGGGCCAGCGCGGCCATGGTGCAGCCGTCGCCTGGATTGTCCCGGTGCCTCCGGCTCAGGTACCGGTCAGTAAACCATCCTTTGCTCTTACTATTGCTGCGCTGCGCGCGCTCTAGCGAAACCTTTTGGCCGTAGGCAACGGCAGCCGCCTGCAGTTCTTCCTTCGAACCGAAATGGGCATAGAACGCCCCATGCGTCAGGCCAGCGGCCTTCATCACTTCGGCCACGCTTACGTTCTCAAATCCCCGTTCACGGAACAGGCGGGACGCCTCCTTCACAATCCGTTCATGTTTTGCGGCGGTCTCTTCGACGGGATAGCGCATAAACTTTTTCTGCATCCTCCATCTATGATAGTCATCATATCACATGTATGACGATCATCATGTTTGATGCCAGTCATACGAAAAGGAGGCATTATGAAGCTCGCAGGCAAGAAGGCTCTTATTACCGGCGGCAACAGCGGCATCGGTCTTGCCACAGCCCGACTTTTCATTGCGGAAGGCGCGCAGGTCGCCATTACCGGTCGCGACCAGAAGACGCTCGATGAAGCGATCGCCGAACTTGGATCGAGCGCGCGTGGCTACCGCGTTGACGTCACCATTGCGGAAGATCGCAAGCGGCTCTTCGCAGCCCTGGCTAAAGATTTCGGGAAACTCGACATTGTCTTCGCCAATGCCGGCATCTCCGGCCGGACTCCT
>JBAQJG010000666.1:0-1668 GCA_049300145.1 Chthoniobacterales bacterium
CCCTCAGGGTCGTGCACGCGGGCAAACCGGCCGTTGGGATAAGACTCCGGGTCTACCTTGACCTCGATTCCCGTGGCTCGTAGCTGCGCCGCCATTTTGTCGAGATCCCGGACTCGAAAATTCAGCATCCAGACCTTCTGGGTATCCCCGAAATAGTCGCTGGTCTCCTTGAATGGAGCGAAAGCGGTGGGCCCAGCCTCTTGCTGCCAAGGGGATTCCCCGTAGCTCGTTGGTATGAGCGAGACTCCCAGGTGCTGCTGGTACCAGAGTCCCAGCGCTTTCGGATCTTTGGCGCGGAAGAAGAATCCTCCGATTCCCGTCACTTTTTCCATTTGCGTTCCTCCAGCGATCCCATCGCGAACAGCAGCCCCAGCAGGTGGAGGAGAGACCTTTGGCTGCGTGGGTGTCTGCGCGGCTATGCCGAGTTGGTTTCGGCTCAAGATGAAGCTCGACCCGAAAGCAAATGACAGAGTTCGCAGCAGTTGGCGTCTTAGAAAAAGCATCCCATCCTCCTTCCGAGAGGAGCGCGAGTAGGTCGTACGATACCTGCGCAAACGGTGTTCTGGGAAGCGTAAAGATGAGGTTGTAGACGAGTTGTCGGCCGCCCCCTAATTCTGAAAACGCCTTTGGGTGGCCCATCCTTGCGGGTTTGTTTCATGCTCTCTGCGCCATCCCGCTGCCTCTGCGGGATGAACGGTGGGGTCTTTCTGCTGTCCTTTTTCCAATTTCTATTTCCCATTTTCCGGCAATGCAGGGCGGAGCTTGCGACCTACGGGTAAGCACCCCGAAGAAAAACAAAGGTACAATTTCTGCGGCTCGCTCGTAGGAGGACCATTCCGCATGAGTAACGTTCGCAAACGTCAAGTGCTCGCGGTTGTCACCTTGTTTTTTGTGTTCGCGTGGCGTTCTGCATCCTTCGCCCAATCTGCGCCGGCGACCAAGACGCAAGTCGTCATGCTCGGGACGGGGACTCCGCTGCCAGATCCCGACCGTTCGGGACCTTCGACCGCGATCGTCGTGAACGGCACCGGGTACATTGTTGATGCGGGCACCGGTGTCGTACGGCGTGCGGCTGCGGCACGCGACAAAGGCGTGAAAGCCCTGGAACCGACAAACCTCAGAATCGCGTTTCTCACTCACCTGCATGCCGATCACACACTCGGGCTTCCCGACCTGATTCTCACCCCCTGGATCATGGGGAGAAAGGAGCCGCTGGAGCTGTATGGTCCCGCGGGAACGCGAGAGATGGTGGAGCACATTTTGCAGGCCTACGATGTAGACATCCAGGTACGCACTGAGGGCCTGGAACACTCAAATCGCACCGGTTACAAGGTCAACGTGCACGAGATCACGCCGGGCGTCGTGTACAAAGACGCAAACATTACTGTGAAAGCCTTCAACGCGTACCATGGCTCGCCGAAGAACACGTTCGGCTATCGATTTGAAACGCCCGATCGCGTTATCGTGATCGCTGGTGACTCCACCCCAAAGAGCGATGTATTGCAGAACTGCAATGAATGCGACGTGTTAATTCACGAGGTATATACACAGGCTTCGTTCGAGAAAATCTCTCCTGAATGGAAGCAGTACCGTGAGATGTTCCATACCTCGACGAGGGAGCTTGCGGAGATCGCGAACAAGGCGAAGCCTCATCTCCTGGTGCTGTAC